>NZ_BAABAB010000010.1:336894-411287 GCF_039537205.1 Microlunatus ginsengisoli
CATTTTCCGGCCGCGGCGGGGTTTGAGCTTGGCTGTCAGGGGCGGCGCGCTGTGGTGGTGGTCCGGCCCAGGTTCCGCCCGTGGCGGGGTTTTCGGGGCGCCGCGGGTCGATCCGGCCCCCATTTCCCGCCGCGGCGGGGTTTGAGCCTGGCTGTCAGCGGCGGCGCACTGTCGCGGTGGTCCGGCCCAGATTCCACCCGTGGCGGGATTTTTCGGGGCGCCGCGGGTCGATTCGGCCCCCATTTTCCAGCCGTGGCGGGGTGTTGCGCCCGGCGGAGAGGCGTACGCGCGCGGCGACGTACGTGCCGCAACAGGGTGGACGCCCCTGCCGGCTGCCTCAGCAGTCGCTGCAGGTGCCGAAGATCTCGAGCTCGTGGCTGACCTCGCGAAAGCCGTGCCGCTCCGCGATCGCGGCGGCCCAGGTCTCGACGGCGGGCCCGGTGACCTCGACCGTACGTCCGCAGTTGCGGCAGACCAGATGGTGATGGTGCCCGCCGGAACAGCGCCGGTAGGCGGTCTCCCCGTCGGCGGTCCGGATCGCGTCCAGCTCACCGGCGTCGGCCATCAGCTGGAGGTTGCGATAGACCGTGGTGAGCCCGACCGCCTCGCCGCGATGCCGCAGATCGTCGTGGATCTGCTGCGCGGTGCGGAACTCGGCCAGTTCCTGCACGACCTCCTCGACCGCGACCCGCTGCCGGGTCCGCCGCTGCGCGGGCGCCCCGGCGCCGGTGCCTTCGATCACGGTCCGCCCCCTTCCTCGTCCTCGGTGCTCGTCATGATGAGGGCTCGTCATCATCAGTGCTCGTCATAGTGGTCGGCGTGCACCGCGTGGCGGTGTCCCTCGTGGATGAAGTCGTCGTGATCGCCGTGCCGCACCCGTGCGTGCCCGCAGTTCGGGCCGTGCTCGTGCGGGTGTCCCTCGTCCACGGCGACGTGCGGGCTGACCAGCTCGGGCTCGTCGTCGTCGCACGGCTCGACCGATGGTGCCCTGCGCCGGCGCCGAGCCAACACCGAGACCGGCCAGCTGATCATGAACACCACGATCGCCAGCACCACGATCAAGGCGCCGGGAGCGGTGTCGGCATAGAACGAACCGGCCGCGCCGCCGACCGCGACCACCACGCCGATGGCCATCGAGCACCAGAAGGAGGCGAACAGCCCCCGGGCCAGGTTCTGCGCCGCGGCCACCGGCACCACCATCATCGCGCTGACCAGCAGCAGCCCGACGGTCCGCATCGCCAGCGTCACCGTCACCGCGGCCAGCACCACGATCATGATGTTGTAGACCCGGACCCGCAGCCCCTGGGCGCGGGCGAACTCCTCGTCGGTGCTCACCGCGAACAGCTGCGGGGCGAGCCCGATCGTCAGCACCAGCACCACGACCGCCAGCACCGCGACCAGGCCGAGATCGCCGGTGGTCACCGTGGTGAGCGATCCGAACAGATACTGCGACAGGGCGCCGGTGCCCGCTCCGGCGATCCCCGACATCAGCACCCCGGCCGCCAGCCCGCCGTAGAACAAGATGGCCAGCCCGACGTCGCCGGTCGCCTTCCCCTGCTGGCGGAGCACCTCGACGATCACCGCGCCGACCACGCAGACGACGACGGCGATCGGCAGCGGGGCCTGCCCGGTCAGCAGGGCGAGTCCGACGCCGGCGATCGCCACGTGACCGAGGCCGTCGCCGAGCAGGCTGAGCCGGCGCTGCACGATGTACGTCCCGATCGCCGGCGCGATCAGCCCGGTCAGCAGCGCCGCCAACAGCGCCCGCTGCATGAACGGATAGCCGAGCAGCTCGATCACGATTCACCACCCAGGAGGGAGCGGTCCAGGCCCGATCGGTCCAGCAGGGCACCGGGTGCCGGGTCGGCATGGTGGCCGTGGTGATGGTGGCCCTGGCCGAGGGACCCGAGCGGGCCGTCGTGCACCACCCGGCCCTCGCGCAGCACCACCGCCCGATCGATCAGCCCGCCGAGCGGCCCGACCTCGTGCAGCACGACGAGCACCGCGACGTCCCGGGCGAGCAGCCGGCCCAGTACGTCGGCCAGCACGTGCTGGTGCTCCAGGTCGACGCCGGCGTTGGGCTCGTCCAAGACCAGCAACTCGGGCCGGGTGGCCAGCGCCCGGGCGATCAGCACCCGCTGTTGCTGGCCGCCGGACAGCCGGCGCAGTTCGTCCCCGGCGCGGTCGGACATGCCGACGACCTCCAGCGACTCCGCGACGGCGTGCCGATCGCTCCGGCGAGGCGGCACGAACGGGCGTCGATGGGCCAGCCGGCCGGCGGCGACGACCTCCCGCACCAGCGCATTGCTGAGGGCGGCGGTGGAGCGCTGGGGGACGTACCCGACCCGGCGCCAGGCGCGGAACTGGCGCAGCGGCGTGCCGAACAGCCGGACCTCGCCCCGCTGGTGCGGGGTGAGTCCGAGCAGAGCGCGGACCAGGGTCGACTTGCCGGACCCGTTGCCGCCCAGCAGGGTGACGGCCTCGCCAGGGGCGACGGTGATCCCGACCCCGCGCAGCACCGGCAGGCCGCCGAGCTCGACGCTCAGGTCAGCGGCGGCCAGCGCCGGCCCGTTCGTGCTCATCCGCACCCGTTGGCCGTGGTCAGGGCGGTGAGGTTGGACGCCATGACCGAAAGGTAGTCGTCGCCGCGGGAGCTGTCGGTGATGCCCTCGATCGGATCGAGGACGTCGGTCTTCAGGCCCAGGTCGCCGGCGATCGATTGGGCCACCGCGGGGGAGACCAGGGTCTCGTAGAAGATCGTGGTGACGTGATGCTCGCGGGCGATCTGCTGCACCTCGGCGATCCGCGCGGGGGAGGGCTCGCTGTCCGGGCTCAGCCCGTTGATGCCCACCTGCTCCAGGCCGTAGCGCCGGGCGAGATAGCCGAACGCCGCATGGGTAGTGATGAACTCGCGCAGCCGGCAGGTCTGCAACGTGGTGCGGTACTGCTTGTCGAGCGAGAGCAGCTGGCCGTCGAGCTCCCGCGCGTTCCCGCTGTAGTCCGACGCGTGCGCACGGTCGATCTGGATCAGCCGGTCCCGCACCGCATTGGTGATAGTGACCATGTTGTTCGGGTCCAGCCAGACGTGCGGGTCCAGTCCGGAGTGCTCGTGCTCCTCGCCCTCGGCCGCCTGCTCGTGGTCGTGCTCGTCGGCCTCTGACAGCGGCGACAGTGGTACGACCGTCGCCGTGTCCAGCACGTTCGGGTTGCCGCTCTGGGCCACCGCCTCGTCGACGGCGGCCTGGAACGACTTCTCGTAGATGACCAGGTCCGCCGAGCTGATCGACGCGACCTGCTTCGGGGTGAGCTCCAGATCGTGCGGCTCCGCCCCCGGCGCGGTCAGGCTGGTGACCACGGCGTGGTCTCCCGCGACGCGCTCGGCGACGAACTGGAACGGATAGAAGGCGGCGACGATCGACAGCTGACCCGGCTGCCGCTCTTCGGCCGCCGTTCCCGCCGGTGCGCACGCCGAGGCAAGGAGAAGTACGGCGCCGATCAGGGCGCCCCCGAGAGCGCGCGAGGAGAACTTCACGAAAATGATTTTCATGTAGATCTGACTCGCTCGTCAAATCGGCCCGGAAACTGTGCAGCTCTTGCGGTCCGGATCGTTTCAACGTTGCCGCTTCTGCACAGTTTCTGGGCAACGAGGTGGCCGGGTGGCCCGGTGTGCCGGGTGGCCGGGTGGCGGGGCGGCGGGATCTCGGTGGGCGAGATGATGTTTTCGGAGCATTCCGACTAGTTCTATATTGCCTGGCGACCTACTAGGAAATAGCGGGACGAAGGTCCCGCCGCAGATCGGGGTTTGATCATGGCTGTCATCACGCGTCGCCGCGTCCTTGCCTCCGCCGCCGGAGCTCTCGCCGCCGGCCTCGCCGCATCGCTCACCGGCTGCGTCGGGGGAGCCGCGCAGCCCGCCTCGGAGGCTTCCGGGACGACCACCCTCCATCTGGTCGGCTTCGCCGTGCCGAAGGAGGCCAACAACGCGATCCAGAAGAAGTTCGCCGAGACGCCACAGGGCAAGGGTGTGGTCTGGCAGGAGTCCTACGGTGCCTCGGGCGACCAGAGCCGGGCCGTCGTCAACGGGCTCAAGGCCGACTACGTGAACTTCTCGCTCGAGGGCGACGTCACCCGGCTGGTGAAGGCCGGTCTGGTCGCGGACAGCTGGAACTCCGGTCCGACCAAGGGGATCGTCTCCGACTCGGTCGTCGTGATCGTGGTGCCGAAGGGCAATCCGCAGGGCATCAAGGACTGGGCCGACCTGACCAAACCGGGCGTCAAGATCATCACGCCGAACCCGGCGTCGTCCGGTTCGGCTCGCTGGAACATCCTCGCGGCCTACCAGCAGGTGATCGCGAACGGTGGCAGCGAAGCGGACGCGAAGGCCTACCTGACCAAGTTCTTCGACAACGTCGTCGCCCTGCCCGGCAGTGGCCGCGATGCGACCAACGCGTTCCTGCAGGGTTCGGGCAACGTGCTGATCTCGTACGAGAACGAGGCCATCCTCGCCCGGCAGTCCGGTGAGGACTTCGACTACATCGTGCCGGACGCGACGCTCAAGATCGAGAACCCTGGCGCGGTGCTGAAGGACGCCAACCCCAAGGCGACCGACTACCTGAACTTCGTCCTGAGCACCGCGGGCCAGGAGGAGTTCGTGAAGAAGGGCTTCCGGCCGGTGATCGCGGACACCCCGATCGGCACGGTCGAGGGCGCCAACGACCCCAGCAACCCGTTCCCGGTGCCGAGCAAGCTGTTCACCATCGCCGATCTGGGCGGTTGGACCGCGGTGAACGAGAAGTTCTTCGACGAGAAGACCGGGGTCGTGCCGCAGATCCAGGCCGCCACCGGCAAGTCGCAGTGACCAGCTCGGCTCTCGCGCCACTCGTCGAGCACCCCGACGAAGCGCCGTCGCCGGCCCGCCCCGGTCGGCGGCGGCGCCGCAGCACCACGTCGCTGACGCCGGTGGCCGGACTCGGCCTCGGCATCACCATGATCTGGTTCAGCGTGCTGGTGTTGATCCCGCTGCTGGCGATCCTGATCCAGGCATCCGAGGGCGGCTGGCAGGCCTACTGGGACGCACTGACCAGCCCGCAGACCGCGGCCGCGCTCCGGCTCACCGTCAGCCAGGCGCTGCTCGTCACCTGCGTGAACGTCGTGATGGGCACCGCGATCGCCTGGGTCCTGGTCCGGGACCGGTTCTGGGGCAAGCAATTCCTCGAGGTGGTGATCGACATCCCGTTCGCGCTGCCGACCATCGTCGCCGGTCTGGTGCTGCTCAGCCTGTACGGTCCGTCCAGCCCGCTCGGGGTCGACTGGGCCAACACTCGGATCGCGGTCTTCTTGGCCTTCCTGTTCGTGACGCTGCCGTTCGTGGTCCGCACCGTGCAGCCGGTGCTGCTGGAGCTGGAGCCCGAGGTCGAGGAGGCCGCGGCCTCCCTCGGGGCCAGCCGGTTCACCACGTTCCGGACCATCATCCTGCCCGCGCTCGCGCCGGCCATCACCTCCGGCGCCGCGCTCAGCTTCGCCCGCGGGATCAGCGAGTACGGCTCGCTGGTCCTGCTCTCGGGCAACCTGCCCTACTCGACCGAAGTCGCCTCCGTCCGGATCCTGTCCTACGTCGAGGGCGACAAGCTCACCGAGGCCGCTGCGGTGGCCTCCATCCTGCTGGTGGTGGCCCTGATCGTGATCGTGCTGCTCGACATCATCTCCCGGAGGGTGGCCCGCCGTGGCTGAGGTCATCGTCCGGCCACCGACGCCGCCGATGGGCTCGGCCACGCCCACCCGCGGCAAGGTGGTCACCGTCCGCAGCCGCTCGGCCTTCCGCTGGGTGCTCCGGCTGATCGTGGTCGGCTACCTGTTCTTCCTGGTCATCTGGCCGGTAGCCCTGGTGGCCAAGGCGACCTTCTCCCGCGGACTCGCTCCGGTGATCGACGCGCTCCGCCAGCCCGATGTGATCTTCGCGTTCCAGCTCACCTTGTCGGTGGCATTCTGGGCGGTGCTGATCAACACGATCTTCGGCGTGGTCATCTCGCTGCTGCTGACGCGGTACACCTTCCCCGGCCGGCGCGCCCTGTCGGCGATGATCGACGTCCCGCTGTCGGTGTCCCCGATCGTGGTCGGGCTGGCGTTGCTGCTGGTCTACAGCGGACGTACCGGCTGGCTCGGCGGCGCACTGGAGTCGGCCGGCCTGCAGATCGTCTACGCGCCGCCGGGAATGATCATGGCCACCGCCTTCGTCAGCCTGCCGCTGGTCATCCGTGAGCTGGTGCCGGTGCTGAACGAGATCGGCACCGATCAGGAGCAGGCCGCGCGGAGCCTCGGCGCATCGGCACTGCAGTCGTTCGCCCGGATCACCCTGCCGGCGATCAAGTGGGCCCTGCTCTACGGCGTCGTGCTCAGCCTGGCCCGCTCGCTCGGCGAGTTCGGCGCGGTCAAGATCGTCTCCGGCGGGGTGGCGATGCGCACCCAGACCGCGACCTTGCTGGTCGAGGAGCGCTACCAGCAGTTCGGTGTCGACAACACCATCACCGCCTACACCGCGGCCTTCATCCTGGCCCTGATCGCCGTCGTGGCGCTGGTGGTCGTGACCAGCCTGCGACCCAAGACGACCGAGAACTGAGAGAACTCCCGATGAGCATCAAGATCTCCGGTGTCGGCAAGCGCTTCGGCGACTTCGTCGCGCTGTCCGACATCGACCTCGACATCCCGTCCGGGCAGCTGACCGCGCTGCTCGGACCGAGCGGTGGTGGGAAGTCCACCCTGTTGCGGATCATCGCCGGCCTGGAGCTGTCCGACACCGGCACGGTGGAGATCGAGGGCACCGACGCCACCGACCTCCCGGCGCAGAAGCGCAACGTCGGCTTCGTCTTCCAGCACTACGCCGCCTTCCGGCACATGGACGTAGCGGCCAACGTCGGCTTCGGGCTCAAGATCAGGAAACGTCCGAAGAAGGAGATCGCGGCCAAGGTCGACGAGCTGCTGTCCCTGGTGCACCTGTCCCAGTTCGCCGACCGCCTGCCGGCGCAACTGTCCGGGGGCCAGCGGCAGCGGATGGCACTCGCCCGGGCGCTGGCCATCGAGCCGAAGGTGCTGCTGCTGGACGAGCCGTTCGGCGCGCTGGACGCCAAGGTCCGCAAGGAGCTCCGGGCGTGGCTGCGCCGGCTGCACGACGAGGTGCACGTGACGACGGTGTTCGTCACCCACGACCAGGAGGAGGCGCTCGAGGTCGCCGACCAGATCGTGGTGATCAACAACGGCCGGATCGAACAGGTCGGCGGCCCCGACGAGCTGTACGACGCACCCGCGTCGGAGTTCGTGATGAGCTTTCTCGGCCCGGTCACGCTGCTCGACGGCCGGTTGGTCCGGCCGCACGACATCGAGGTGGTCGCGGTCCCGTTCCCCGACTCCTACGCCGGGCACATCCTGCGCTTCAGCCGGGTCGGCTTCGAGGTCCGGCTGGAGGTCGCGCTGGTCGACCGGCCCGAGGCGCCCCCGGTGCTGATCACCCTGACCCGGGCCGAGGCGACCGCCAAGCGGCTCGAGGAGGGCGCCCCGGTCTGGGTGAAGCCGGTCGAGGGGGCCTCACAGATCGCGGTCAGCGTGGAGACCGAGACCGTCGAGGAGACCCTGGTCAGCGAGCTCGCCGGCTGATGCAGGTCACCGCCCGGCTGGACTACGCGCTGCAGACGATGCTCGCCGTCGCCGAGGCGCGCGGCGAGCCGACGTCGACCGCGGCGCTGGCCGACCGGCTCGACATCTCCTATCACTACTTGTTGTCCGTGGTCGGGGAGCTGCGCCGGGCCGGGCTGCTGCGGGTCCGTCGCGGCGCGGCGGGCGGTCTGTTGCTGGCCCGCCCGCCGGAGGAGATCACGCTCGGCGACGTGGTGGTGGCGGTGGACGGGCCGTTGGTCCTGCCGGATCACGAGGCCGCCGATCTCGGCCGCGCTGGAGGCTGCTCGGAGTATCTGCGCGAACTGTGGCTCTCCGCCCACCGGGCCATGCTTGCCGTGTTCAGCGAGATCCCGCTGACCCAGGCGCGAGCCGCCCTGGAGAACGATCAAGGAGCGCTCGGGGCCGCGGTGCCGTAGCGGCCGCCGGCGAAGACCAGCGGAGCGTACGGCCGGCGCTGCTCGAACCGGTCGAGCAGGACGATCAGGATCCGGTGGTCCCCGGCCGGAACCTGCCTGACGACCGGGTCGCGCCCGTCGTCGGCGGTCACCACTCCTACGCCCGCCGCGCGGCCCCGAAACGCGGAGCGGTACGACCAGGCGTCCAGCGGTACCCGTTCCGGGACGGGCCACTCGGCCGCGACCGCCCGGGGCAGCCGGGCAGGGTCAGCGCGCACGACGTACCCGCTGCTCGACCGGGTCCGGCACCGGTAGGGAGCGCACCAACTGACGGGTGTAGGTCTCCCGAGGCCGGAGCAGGACGTCGCGGGTGGGTCCGGTCTCGACCATCCGGCCGTTCCGCAGCACGACGACCTCGTCGCTCACCTCGTGCACCACGGCCAGGTCGTGGCTGATGAACAGGCAGGCGAACCCGTGCTGGGCCTGCAGCTCGCGGAACAGGGCAAGGATGCGGGCCTGGACCGACACGTCCAGCGCCGATGTCGGCTCGTCGGCGATCAGCAGCTCCGGACGAAGGGCGAGCGCGCGGGCCAGCGCGACCCGCTGGCGCTGGCCGCCGGACAGCTCGTGCGGCAACCGGCGGTCGAACTCGGCCGGCAGGGCGACCTCGTCCAGCAGCTGCCGGACCCGGGCGCGCAGCTCCGCACCCGACGCCGCCCGGTGCACCAGCAGCGGCTCGGCGATGCTCTCGCCGACCGTCAGCAGCGGGTCGAGGGTGGATGCCGGGTCCTGGTGGACCACTCCCAGCCGGCCGCGGAGCCGCCGCAGCTCGGCGCCGCTGACGCCTGCCGATTCCGGACCGGCCAGCTCCGTCCCGGCCAAGGCGATCCGGCCCAGCGCCGCGGGCAGGTTTCCGACCGCTGCCCGGGCCAGTGTCGTCTTGCCCGAGCCGGACTCGCCGACAACGCCCAGCACCGTCCCGGCCGGGACGGCGAGCGTGACGTCGTGCAGGGCGCGCACGGACGGGCGGCCGAGCCGGCCCGGGTAGTCGATGCTGACCTCGTCGAAGCTCAGCGCGGTGGTGCGGGTCGCGCGGGTGGCGTCGCGGCCCGCAGCGGCGGTGGCCTCGGGCTCACCGGCCGGTAGCCGAGGCACGGCCGCCAGCAGCTCGCGGGTGTAGTCGGTGAACGGGTCGCTGAACAACGACACGACCTCGCCGCGCTCCACCATCCGGCTCTGCCGCATCACCAGCACCCGGTCGGCCAGGTCCGCGACCACCCCCATGTTGTGGGTGATCAGCAAGATCGCGGTGCCGAGCCGCCGGCGCAGACCGTCCAGCAACTCGAGGATCTCGGCCTGGACGGTGACGTCGAGGGCGGTGGTGGGTTCATCGGCGATCAGCAGCACCGGATCGTTCGCCAGCGCTAGCGCGATCACCACCCGTTGCTTCTGGCCGCCCGACAGCTGGTGCGGGTACGACCTGGCCCGCTGCTCGGGATCGGGGATGCCGACCAGCGCGAGCAGCTCGATCGCACGGGCTCGCGCCGCCGCGTTACCCAGCCTGCGGTGTGCCCGCAGCGCCTCCGTGAGCTGCCAGCCCACGGTCTTGACGGGATTGAGCGCGGTCTGCGGCTCCTGGAACACCATCGCGGCGAGCGTGCCGCGCACGCCCTGCCACTGCCTCTCCGTCGCGCCCAGCAGGTTCGGCTGCTCGTGCGCCGGCCGGGCCGACGGGTCGTCGGTCAGCCGGACCGACCCGGTCACCCGGGCCGAACGGGGAAGCAGGCCGAGCACCGCCTGGGCGGTGACGGTCTTGCCGGAGCCGGACTCGCCGACCAGGGCGAGCACCTCGCCCCGCTCCACCGAGAACGACACGTGGTCGACCGCCGGCCGGCCGGTGCCGAAATCGACCACCAGGTCGTCGATCCGCAGCACGGCGTCCGGCCGGACGGGCCGGGGGCCGGGCGGATCGACGCGCTCGGCCCGCGGCGCCGAAATGATCAGCTCAGTCATAGATCTTCGCTCCTTCGGCCCAGACTCGGGCGCGTTCGGCGGGGGCATCGGGGGTGAGTGGGCCGGGCTCGTAGCGGACCAGGTGCAGCTGTCCGGAGAAGGGATGGGATCCGTGCCGCCGCGATCGTTCCCAGTCGACCGGGCCACCGGCGTCGCGACCGACGCTGATCCCGGTGAACGGCGCCATCCCCAGCAGCTGGGGCAGCCCGGTCAGCACGACGCTGGAGTGACCGTCGCTCAGCTCGACGTCGAGCCGGAAGCGCGGGTGCGCTCGCAACCGAACGACCAAGCGCTGCTCGCCGAGTCCGAGCAGCAGCGGGGCGCTGCGATGAACGACGCCGTACGCGTTCACCAGGACGGTCGCCACCGGCTCGCCCCGGTCGTCGGTGTCGACGGCGAGCAGATAGCCGCCGCCCTGGTCGCCGTGGGCGAGCAGCACCCCGCCGTCGCCGGCACGCAGGGCGAACTCGACGATGATCGTCGCGTCGCGGTGCTGCACCAGCTGTGCGGAGCGAAACCGTTCCAGGGAGGGGGTTCCGGGCAGGATGGTGACCGGTTCGGCGAACCGGTCGTCGGTGGGCCGGCGCAGTGCGGACGCCGGTCCATGATCGTCCAGCGGGAACACCCGGTTGGTCCAGGCGACCCGTTCCCAGGCGGCGGCCAGTTCCGCGACGACGGCGGGATGCCGGCCGGCGAGATCGGTGGTCTCGGTCGGGTCGGCCGTCAGGTCGTAGAGCCGCCACTCGGTGTCGTCGAAGGGTGCACCGAATCGGTGCGCGGTGACGATTTTCCACTGCTCGGTCTGGTAGGAGCGGTTGCCCGCGGTCTCGCTGTATTGCGCTTGATGGACCACCTGGGCGTCCGGCGAGCGCAGGATGGTGGCCGCGCTCACCCCGTCGAACGGCTCCGCCGGCCGTCCCAACCGCTGCGCCAGCGGTGCGACGCCGGCCAGCTCGAGCAGGGTCGGGGTGAGGTCGGTCACGTGCACGTAATGATGGCGCAGCCGGTCCTCCGGGTGGCCGGCGCGACTCACGCCCAACCGCCCCGCCGGCCAGTGCACGACCAGCGGTGCCCGGATGCCGCCGGCGTAGGTGTCGCCCTTGAAAAGCCTGAACGGGGTGTTGGAGACCTCGCCCCAACCACGCGGGTAGTGCACCGTGGTCTGCGGACCGCCGATCAGCTCCAGATCGCGGTCGACGTCGCGATCCCAGTCGCCGGGCAGCCCGGCGACGTGCGCGAACTGGCTGAAATAGCTACGGGTGCCGTCGACGCCACCCTCGGCGGTGCCGCCGTTGTCGGAGGTGAACACGATGATCGTGTTGTCCAGGTCGCCGGTGGCGGCCAGCAGGTCGATCAGCCGGCCGACGCTGCGGTCGATGGCTCCCACCGCCCCGGCGTACGTCGCCATATAGCGGGCGAAGCGGTCCTGCTCGTCCACCCCGAGCGCGTCCCAGGACGGCACGTCGGGATCGGAGTCCGGCAGAGTCGTGCCCGGCGCGACGATGCCGAGCTCGAGCTGGCGCTCGAACCGCTGCCGGCGCAGTTCGGCCCAGCCCGCGCGGTAGCGATCGGCGTAGTGCGCGATGTCGTCCGGCCGTGCCTGGATCGGGCCGTGCACGGCGTGGTGGGCGAAGTAGAGCAGGAAGGGCTTGTCCGCGTCGGCCGCCCGCAGCCCCTTGATCATCTGCTCGGCCCGGGTCGTCAGTTCGTCGGTGAGATAGAAGTCGTCGGCGAACTCCTCGACCTGGAAGGGCGAGTTGTCCCAGACCAGCCGGTGTGGCGCATGCAGGCTGGTGAACCCTTCCAGGGAACCGAAGTAGCGGTCGAAGCCGCGCTGGAGCGGCCAGGACGAGCGGTCGGCCGCGTCGTGCTGCGAGCGGTCACCGGTCAGGTGCCACTTGCCGACCATGTAGGTCGCGTAGCCGGTGGCACGCAGCGACTCGGCCAGGGTCGGGACGTGCTCGGGGAGCTCGAACGCGTATGCGGGGTAGCCCGGGTCGGAGTTCGCCGGGAACGCGAAACCCACCTTGTGCGGGTTCACCCCGGTCAGCAAAGCCGCCCGGGAGGGCGAGCACAGCGGCGTGGTGTGGTAGTTGGTCGCCACCACGCCGCCGGCCGCCAGCCGGTCCAGGTTCGGCGTCTCGATCTCGCTGCCGAACGGGCCGATGTCGGCATAGCCCAGGTCGTCGACCAAGATCACGACGATGTTCGGGCTGTCCGGTCCGGCCCTGCGCTCCTCGGGCCAGGCCGGCCGCGACTGCGAGAACGTCCGGCCGACGGTGCCGGCGAAGCCCGCGTACGCGGCCTGCCGGCCATGCGTGCCGGACCCGTTCGTCGCGCTCATCGGACCACCCGCCTGGTCCGGCCGAGGGCGCGCGCCAGCAGCTGGAGAGCGAGCACCAAGATCACCACGACGGCGAGCGGTCCGAGCACGAGTCCCAGGTTGGCGTCGGCGTAGTCGATCCCGTCGCTGATCAGGCTGCCCAGTGACGGCGCCGGCGGCCGGATCCCGATGCCCAGGAAGCTCATCGCGCTCTCCACGAAGACCGCCAGCGACAGCGAGATGGCGAACTGGACCCCGAGCGGCTCGGCCGCGTTCGGCAGCACGTGCCGACGCAGCACTCGGACCCGGCCGGCGCCAACGGTCTCGGCGGCGTCGACGTACGGCAGCGAGCGCACCTTCAGGATCGAGCTGCGCAGCATCCGTGCGAAGATCGGCGTCTCCACCACCGCAATGACGATGATCACGGTGGTGGCGCCCGGACCGGCGATCGCGGTCAGCCCGATGGCGAAGATCAGCGTCGGGAAGGCGAGCACCAGGTCGAACAGCCGCTGCAGACCGACGTCCAGCCCGGACCAGAGGGTGCCGGAGAGTGCGGCCAGCGAGCCCAGCGCGGCGCCGATCGGGACGGCCACGAAGACGATCACCAGATCGGCCCGGGTGCCGTACACGGTCCGCGAGAGCACGTCCCGGTTCACCTGGTCGGTGCCGAGGGGGTGCGCCCAGCTCGGTGGCAGCAGGTTGGCGCCGGGGATCTGTTCGGTCGGTGAGTACGGCGCCAGCAGCGGTGCGGCGATCCCGACGGCGACCACCAGGCCGAGCAGGATGACGCCGGCCAGGCCCGGCCCATGACCGAGCGCCGCAAGCCAGGAACGGGTAGCCCGGCGTGAGTGCCGGACCTCACCCAGGTCCGGGCCCGGAGCAACGAGCACGCTCACGTCAGCCCTCCGATCCGGATCCGCGGGTCGAGGTAGGCATGCACGATGTCGGTGATCAGCTGGATGGCCACGAACACGGCCACCGACAGCAACAACAGCACCTGCACCACCGGGTAGTCCCGGCTGTCGATCGCATGTGCCGCCAACTGACCGAGACCGGGCCAGCTGAAGACCGCCTCGACCAGCACCGCGCCACCGAGCAGCGCACCCGCCTGGATGCCCAGCGCGGTCAGATAGGGCGGCAGGGCCGCGGGGAGGGCGTGGGCACGCAGGATCCGGCCGGGCCAGACACCGGCGGCACGGGCCGTGACGACGTACGGCGAACCGAGCTCGGTCCGCAGCGCCTCGGTCAGGAACCGGGTGAGAGAGGCGTACGCCGGCAGGGCGAGGCAGACGGCCGGCAGCACGAGATACTGCGCGGCGATGCCGGGTCGGGCGATGAAGCCGTCCGGCGGGGTGCCGCCGGTCGGCAGCACGGGGAAGACGATGCCGAAGAGGACCACCAGCAGCACCCCGGTGACAAAGGTCGGCAGGGCCAGCGCGAGCGTGTTCAGTCCGGTCAGGGCGGCGTCCACCGCACGGTGCCGGGTCTGCACCCAGACCAGCGCGGTGAGGATGCTCGCGCCCACCGCGAGCAGGGTCGCGGCACCGGCGAGCACCAGCGTGTTGACCAGCCCGGTCCGGACCAGGTCCGCGATCTGCCCGCCGATCATGTACGACCGGCCGAGGTCGCCGGTGAGCACACGGCCGAGCCAGGTCAGGTACTGCACCAGGAGCGGCTGGTCGAGGCCGAGCTCGTGCCGGATCGCCGCGATCGTCGCCGGCGGTGCATCGGGTCCGGCCAGCGTGCTGGCCGGGTCGCCGGGTACCAGCCGGAGGATGGCGAAGATCACGATCGAGGCCGCGAGCAGCACGGCCAGCGCCGACGGGAGCCGGCGGAGCAGATAGCGGGTCATGGCTCGATCACTCCTGCGCGACCCATGCGTCGGTGAGCTGTAGCTCGGACCGCTTCGTGTACGAGACGCCCTGCAGCTTGTTCGAGCGCGCCCACTGCGGCAGGACCACGGCGATCTCGGCCAGGAAGACGTTGTCCAGCAGGTCTTCGGACACCTTCGCGTAGGCGGCGACGGCCTCCCGCGACGTGCCGTCGGCGATCTGCCACGCGGCGTCGGCGTGGGCGATGTAGTCCTTGGACACGAACTGCGACGCGTTGTGGTGGGCATTGAACGGGTAGGCGCTGACCGTCAGGGTGGACGGCGTGTATTGCGCCCAGGAGTGGAACGTCGTCCACAGTCCCCGGAACTTCGCCCCGATCAGCTGCTTGACGAACTGGGCACCGTCGACCGGGTCCAGCTGGACCGGAATGCCGACCTCGGCCAGATTCGCCTGGACGATCGCGGCGGTGGCCTCCACCAGCGGGTTCGGGCTGGAGTAGGTGTACGGGATGGTCGGCACGGTGCCCACCTCGGCGACCAGTGCCTTGGCCTTCTCGACGTTGCGCTGGTAGTGGGTGTTGGCCGCCCGGTCGAACGCCGGCGAGTACGTCGGCCACGGCAGGTTCACCGGATAGCCCACGCCACGCAGCACCTCGTGCACGACCCGGTCCCGGTCCAGCGCGTATGCGATCGCCTGCCGCAGCCGGACGTCGTCCAGCGGTTTCGCGGTCACGTTGGCCCCGACGTACAGCTGGGTCTCCGCACCCTCCAGCCGGATGTCGGAGAAGCCGCCGGCCTTGACCAGGTTCTCGGTGTCGAGATAGCTGAGCCCGTCGGCGAAGTCCACCTGACCGGACTTCAGCGCCGACAGCAGCGCCTTCGCATCCGTGATGATCTTGGTCTCCACCGCGTCGGCGTAGGGCCGGTCCGGGATCCAGTAGTTCTCGTTGCGCTCGAAGCTGATCTTGGCGTTCGGCGTCCAGTTCGCCACCCTGAACGGGCCGGTGCCGATCAGCTTCTCACCGGTGCGCAGCTGGTCGATGGTCTGGCTGTCCACGATCGGCACCGTGTCCAGCAGGTCGAAGATGTTGCCGAGCGGATGATCGAACGTCAGCACCAGCCGGTGCGGATCACTGGTGTCGAAGAACGTGATCGCGTTCGCGGTGCTCTTCAGCTGGGCGGTCCAGAGCGGATCGCCGTAGGTCTTGATCGAGAACGCGGCGTCGGCGGAGGTGAACGGCCGGCCCGAGTGGAAGCTGACGTCGTCGCGCAGCCGCAGCTCCAGCGACCTTCCGTCGTTGCCGAGCTCCCACTCCGTCGCGAGCCGCGGCGTCGGCTTGACCGTGTCGCTGGGATAGCGGACCAGCGACTCGTACGCCAGCCCGATCACGGTGGTGATGCCCGCGGTGGAGTTGGTGAAGAAGTTGCCCGGGATGAGGTCCTCGGAGATGCCGGCATTGATCGTGCCGCCGCGCTGCGGCCCGCCGGTCCGGGCAGCCTGCTGGCCGCGGGCCTCGTGGACCGCCGAGGCGCAGCCCGCGGCGCCGAACAGCGTGCCGGCCAGTCCGGCGCCGGCCAGGCCCTGAAGGAGCATCCGGCGACTGACGGGCCGGGAGGTGATGGACATGGGAGGTGCCTTTCGAGGTGATGGGAGCGTGCTAACGCGCCCTGAGCTTGTCGAAGGCGGCGGAAGATCGGACCTTCGACAGGCTCAGGCCGCGTTGGGTCAGCGCGCAGCGGGCGCGAGCGCGCTGGAAAACTCGTGCGGGCGAGCGTCGGGTAGCGCAGCGCCGGCTCTGTCTGGACGATCGAACGAGCAGCCCTGCCGTGGTTGCGGCAGCGGCACGGTGACCGCGGCTGCGAGTGAGGGAGGAAGACAGAGCCTTTCAGCGCGGAGCGGGCGCGAGCGCGCTGGAGAAGTGCGTCGCGTCGCCCGAGCGCGGGCTGGAGGCGACGCCGTCGATGCTGAGCGGGATGTCGCCGGCCAGGGTGATCCGGTGCAGCACCCGCTTCTGGTCGCCGTAGTCGGCGACGCCGTAGTGCTGGGTGGCTCGGTTGTCCCAGATGGCCAGGTCGCCCGGGGACCAGTACCAGCGCACCGTGTTCTCCAGCCGGGTGACGTGGCGCTGCAGCAGGTTGAACAGGTCGGCTGAGTCGTGGGTGTTCAGTCCGACCAGCCGCTTGATGAAGTGGCCGAGCAGCAGCACCCGCTCGCCGGTCTCGGGATGCACCCGGACCACCGGATGCTCGGTCTCGAACACCTGGGACGCGAACTCGTCGCGGTAGGCCTGCTCCTTGACGTCGATCCCCCCGATCCGCTTCTCGTCCCGCTCGGCAACGTAGTCGTAGAGGTTGGTGTGGACCGCCCACAACTTCTCGGCCAGCGCCTTGAGCGCCGGGCTGAGCCGGCGGTAGGCCTCGGCGGAGTTGGCCCAGACCGTGGTGCCGCCGTAGGCCGGCAGCTGGACGGCGCGCAGCACGCTGATCGCGGGGATCCGGTCCACGAACGTGACGTCGGAGTGCCAGCTGTTGGCCTTGCCGTGATCGGAGTCGATCGGCAACACGGCGTGCTCGTTGCCGCGCACGGTCGGGTGGGGCAGGGTCGGCGTGCCGAGCAGGCTGGCGAACTCGTACTGCGCGGCATCGTCGAGATGATCTTGACCGGAGAAAAAGATCACCTTGTTGGCGAGCAGCGCGCGCCGGATCTCGGACACGACGTCGGGGTCGAGGTCACCACCGAGCCGGACGCCGCCGATCTTGGCGCCGATCGACTGGGTGACCTTGTCGACGGTGATCCACTGGTAGCCCGGCTCGAACGCCGTTCCGGTGCCGCGCTGGGTCTCGGGGCGGTCCTGGATGATGGTCATGACGGAAGTCCTTTCTGGACAGCGAGGGGACGGCGCGCCGCGGATGGGCGCGCAAGGGTCGGGCTCGGTCCTGACCGAGTCCCGTGGGGGACGGCGGGGCGTGGCCGCCGCTGGGGTCGTGCTGGGCCCGACGTCGGGGCCGTTCAGCCGAGGGTCAACACGAGCGACCGGGCCGACAGGCCCGCAGGCAACACCGCAGCGCGCCGTCGAAGACGGGCATTCGCTGGATCAGTTGCCGATATTGCATATCTGAACTGTAGGGAATATCGGGAAATGCTTCCAACCGACGTCCGCATGTCGAGATCGGTCAGCCGGTGAGCACTCGGTAGACCAGCAACCCGGCGACGAGGACCACCATCAGCAGCCGCATCAGCTTGCCGCCGGTGCTGACCACCGGCCAGGACAGGTATGCCAGCCAGCCGACGAAGACGAGGATCACCGCCAGTGCCGCGATGCCGATGGCCGGCGGGGCGAGCACACCGACGGCGAAGAGGATGCCGGTGGCGAGCGGGATCAGCAGCCGGGGCAGTCCGTGCAGCCGAGTCAGCAGCCGCCGGCTCCCGTTCTCGACGGAGAGGCGGAACGGTGAGCGAGGCGCGGGTGCGGTGCCGGACATTCATCCAGTGTTCCAGACCACCGTGCATGTGCGACCCAGCGCGGCACGAGGTCGCGCGGCACGAGGTCACGGTGCACCGGATTGTCGGTATCGCCCCCTAGCGTTGTGCCATGTCGACGGACCAGCTCCTCTCCGAGCCGGAGACGATCACGCGCCGTCCGGTCCCGGTCGCGCGGCCGATGCCGTCGCTGCGCTTTCGACGGGTGCGGGCGCTCGTGCTGCTCGTGGCGGTGGTTCTGCTGGTCTGGGGCGGCGTCCGGCTGATCGGTTGGGTCGCGTCCGACGCAGGCGGGCCGGGCTCGGGCCGCGCGGACGTCCCCCCGCCCCCGACGTCGCAATCCGCAAGCGCGGCGCTGGTGGACGTGGTTGCCGCGCGCACTCAGGGCATCAAGGGCGACACGGCCGTGGGCGTGCTCGACCTGGGCACCGGGGTGACCGCGACGTACGCGGTCGACAAGGTGTTTCCGACGGCCAGCATCGTCAAGCTCGACATCCTCGCGGCCCTGCTGCTGCAGTCCGACGGCGAGCTGACCCAGGGGCAGGAGGCGCGCGCGAAGCGGATGATCCAGAACAGCGACAACGCGGCCGCGACGGCGCTGTGGAAGGCGATCGGTGGCGCCAAGGGGCTGAACCGGGCCAACCAGACGCTCGGCCTGACCCGGACCACCCCGGGCACCCAGGCGCGCTGGGGACTGACCACGACGACGGTCGCCGACCAGCTCCGGCTGCTGTCGGTGATCTTCACCGACGACTCGCCGCTGAGCGCGGAATCGCGCGGCTTCGTCCGGACGCTGATGGGACACGTCGCGGACGACCAGGCGTGGGGAGTGTCGGCCGGCGACGATCCCGGTGGCGCCGGGTCCCATCTCAAGAACGGCTGGCTGCCACGGTCCGGCGGCTGGATCGTGAACAGCGTCGGCCAGGTCGAGCACGCCGGTCACACGCTGCTGGTGGTCGCCCTGTCGGACGGGCGGCCCTCCAAGAGCGTCGGGATCGACGTGCTGGAAGGGATCAGCGCCGACGCGGTGAAGGCGACCACCGGCGGTTGAGCCTCCGGCCGCGGCGGCTCAGCGGTAGTCGGCCCACACCTGTTGCCGTTCCCCGTCGACCGTCAGCAGACCGCCGTAGGGCAGGATCCACTGCGGGCGGGTGTGCCCGAACGGCACGCCGACCACCACGACCGCGTCCGGGTTGTAGCGCGCGACGGTCTCGATCGCCGTGTCGCGCTGCGCCGCGCGGTGGGCCGCCCGCTCCTCGGCGCTGGGTTGCAGCTCGAAGGTCGAGGTCGGCGGCCGGGCCACCACGACCGCGTCGACCGCCGACAAGATGCCGCGCTCGCCCAGCGACCGGACGATCCAGCCGAACTCGCGGGCCGGGATGATCTCCTCGGAGCTCTCCAGCAGCAGCACGCCGCCGTCGAGGACGGCCGGGTCGGCAGGGAACCGGCCGGCGGTCAGGAACCACTGGACGACCTCCAGACAGCCGCCCCAGGTCGGCCCCGTCACCGATTGCCGCGCACCGGCCCAGGTCCACGGCTCGGTCGGCGTCCGGTCGCCGAAGTCGGTCAGCGCGGCCGGATCCTTCCAGTCCTTGCCGATGTCCTCCGAGACTCCTGGCTCGGTGATCTCGACCCGCTCGCCGGTCAGCAGTGCTGCCCGCAGTGCGGTCGCATGGATGTCGTCGACGGCAGGGCCCGGCCCGAGGTGGACCTGGGTCGAGCCACCGTAGAAGCCGGCCACGCCGTTGGTCCACAGCCAGTTCAGCAGGTTGGTGTTGTCGCTGTAGCCCAGGAACGGTTTCGGATCGGCGCGGACCAGGTCCGGGTCCAGGTACGGAATGACGGTGATCTGGTCCTCGCCGCCGATCGTCGCCAGCACCGCGCGGATCTCCGGGTCGGCGAACGCGGCGTCGAGATCGGCCGCCCGGTCCCGGGCGTCGGCGCCGAGCCGGCGGGTGGTCGGATACTCCACCGGTTCGAGGCCGGTCACCTCCCTCAGCCGGCGCATCGCCTGCTCGTGCACCTCCGGCGCGAACCCCGGCGCGGCGAACGACGGCGACAGCACCGCCACCTTGTCGCCGCGAGCGGCTTTGGGCGGATGGATCAGTGGCAGGACCATCGGCTCATTGAACCGCGCCCGACCGCCTCGGCGACAGCGGATAAACGCTGCCGGTCAGGCGACGCTCAGCTCGCGGACCTCCGGCTGTTCCAGCCGGCCGAGCAGCCGGTCGAGCACGAACGCCCGGTCGAACTGCATCGCATAGTCGCGCGCGCGTCGGGCCAGCTCGGCACGTGCGTCCGCCGGCATCGCCATCACCTCGTCCAGCGCCGCGGCGATGGCTCCCGGATCGTCCACCGGGACGATCATGGCCGTGTCGCCGACCGCCTCGCCGACGCCGCCGGTCTCGGTGGTGATCACCGGGCCGCCGCCGGCCAGCATCTTCTCCACCAGGGCGATCCCGAACGTCTCGACGAACTCCGGGCGCGGCTTGGTGGGCAGCACGAACGCCGCGCAGCCCGCCATCAGCGGCGCGCGCTCGTCGTCGTCGACGTCGTCGAGGAAGACGATCCGGTCCGCGACCGGCGAGGCAGCGGCGTAGTCCCGGAGGAACTGCGCCTCGGGCCCGTTGCCGGCGATCACCAGCTTCAGGCCGGCGCAACCGGGCGAGCCGGCGAAGCCGTCGATCAGGTCGTCCACGCCCTTGGCGTGTGCGAGCCGGGACAAGAACAAGACGTACGACCCCGGTGTCAGACCGCGCAGCGCCAGCCGGGAGGTCACCTCGGCCGGGTCGGGGTCCAGGAACTCCGCCGTGTTGATCGCCGGATAGGAGATCGCCACCCGCTCGGTGCACTGGGCCGCGAAGTGGGTGCCGTGCCGGGCGTCGATCGCCGCCGCCGACTCGATGATCAGCCGCCGGGTGTAGTCCGACACCGCCACCGGTACGTCCGAGGCCAGATAGGACGACAGCACGTGCGCGGCCGCCCCGAACCGGTTCTGCTCGACGCACGAGCGCACCACGTTCGTCACGTCGGACCCGACCGCCTCCGCGATCGTGGTCACCTTGACCGGCAACCCGGTCAGCTCGGCGGCCCGGACCGCGTCGGTGACGGCGATCGTGTGCGGGCTGAGATAGAGCGAGATGGCCAGCGTGGGCACGCCGTCGGTGAACAGTTCGACCAGCCGCCCGGTGAGCCCGGACAGATAGCGGCCGTCGGGGACCTTGTAGTCGCCGACCGCCTCCGGGCGTTCGACCACGATGCCGTCGCTGTACGGAGCGATCCCGTCCAGCGGCTTCAGTGGCAGGCCCGTCTCGACCAGCCGGTCGATCGGCCAGGTCACGATCCGGACCTCGGTGAATCCACGGACGAGCGCGGCTTCGGCGAGGTTTCGGGCCTCGCCCGAGTGGCCGCAGATCACCGGATCGGCACGGACGACGATGACGAGACGTCGAGCAGACGTGTCGGTGAGACGAGGGTGTTCCATCATGCTGTCACCTCCGCAGGAAGGGGGGCACTGGACGGGTCGGGATAACCGGCGCCGGGTTTGCTGACCGACGGTGGCCGATCGTGCCGACTCCATTCGCTCGGCGTCGGGCCGAGCGTGATCTCGAGCCGACCGCCGCGATGCAGGTCGCGAGCGGGCAGCCACGACTGCTGCAACGGATGGCCGTTGAAGCGGACGGACTGGACGTACTGGGTCGGGCTGCCGGGCTCCGGCTCCACGAAGCCCTCGGTGTCGATGGTCAGCTCCTGACCGCCGAGATCCATCCGGGAGTGCGCGAACGACGGCGCGTTGATCAGATACAGCGACTGTCCCGCGACGGGGAACAGCCCGAGGCTGGCCCAGACGTACCAGGACGAGAGGCCGCCGGAGTCGTCGTTGCCGGGCAGCCCGCCCCGGCCGAGGCCGAATTGGTTGTGCACGGCGGACTGGACGATCTCGGCCGTCCGATCGGGCCGGCCGACGTAGTGATAGGCCCAGGGCACCTCCATGTCCGGCTCGTTGTTGAGCCCCTCGAATCTGTTCAACGCATAGCCGGCGGCGAGTTCCTCGACGCTCGGCCGTTCGCCGACTTGCTTGACCGGGTCCGCGCCGTAGCCGAAGAAGGCGTCCAGCAGCGAGCTGAAACGCTCCTCGCCGCCGGCCAGCTCGATCCGGGCCCGCATGTCGTGGGAGATCCGGAAGGAGTAGTTCCACCGCCCGCCCTCGTAGAAGGTGGAGTCGATCAACAGCCCGGTCGCCGGGTCGAACGCGTTCACCCAGCGAGTGGCGAGCTGCTCGAACTGCTCGGCCAGTCGGTGATCGCCGACCGCGCGGGCGACTTGGGCCGTGCACTGATAGCCGAACGAGATGTCCAGGGTGTGCGTGATCGGGTGCGCCACGCCGCGGAGCAGATACTCCTCGCCGTACGTTCGGCGCAGGTCGGTGTCCATATGGCACAAGGCCCAGTCCCAGTCCACCCCGGGCAGCCCGAGCTGACACAGGTCGGCCAGGAAGGTCTGGGCCAGCGCGCTGCCCTGCCGGGAGAACCGGTCCGCCCCCTTGGCCATCCGGTAGCCGATCGGCAGGTTCCCCTCCTCCTCGCACACGTTCAGCAGTGCGTTCGCCAGCTCGACGGCACGGTCCGGGAACAGTGCGGTGATCAGCGGAAGCTGGGTCCGGTAGATGTCCCACATGGTGCAGAGGTCGAACACGAACGGGCCGTCCATCGGCCAGAACGGGCTCTCCCCGGCGGCGAAGCAGGGCTTGATCAACGAGTGGTAGAGGGCCGTGGAGAAGACCGTCCGTCGGGTGCTGGACGGGGTGTCGATGCTGATCCTGCCGAGCTGGTCGCGCCAGGTCTGGGCGGTCTCGGCGCGTCGGGCGTCGAATCGGTGCGGGCCGTCGCCGACGTCGGCGCGGAGGTTTCGGTGGGCCTGCTTCACCCCTCGCAGGGAGAAGCCGAAGCGGAGCTCGACGACCTGGCCGGCCTGGGTCGGGCCCCGCCACATCAGGCCGAACGGCCGCAGCGTGGTCGGCCGGATCCGGTCGAAGTCGAGCCGGGTTCCGCCGGGCACAAGCCGGCGGTCGTACCAGAGCAGCTGTCGGAACTCGGGGCTGTCGCACTCGAGGCGGACCGCGAGCGGGGCGCCCTCCACGATCACCTCGGCCTGGGCCACGCCCGGGGCCAACGTCTCCAGGTGCGCGCGCAGCGGCGTGGTCGCGCCGTAGGGGATGAGCAGACCGCCGAGGGAGAGGTCGATGACGATCCGCGCATCCGGGTGCTCGGGGAAGGTGTAGCGGTGAACCGCGCTGCGGGGGCCCACGGTCAGCTCGCAGCGGATGCCCGAGGACAGCGTCGCCGCGTAGTAGCCCGGCTCGGCGACCTCGTCGGTCAACGCCCAGCTGGTGCCGAGGGCGTCGAGTGGCTCCAGCATGGGGGAGACGCGGAAATAGTTGTAGTACTTCCGGATCGCACCGGTCCCGGACTGGTGGAAGTGGCTGAAGCCGGAGGCGATCTGTTCCTCGTACATTCGTGGCGGAACGCCCTCGGTGTTCAGCTCGTACAACCCGTAGCCGGTGGGATAGGCGCCGGAATAGGAGCAGGCGGACACCATGCCGAACGGAAAGGTGGCGCCCGGGTGGGTGTTGCCCACCTGCGGCTTGGGCCACCACCAGGTCGCGGCCAGTCCCTGCGGGGCGGGTAGATCGGTGGCCGCGGTGCCGATGAACGGGTCGACGTACTCGAACATGAAGCCCTCGCTCTCGCACCGGCGGGCCCTCGCACCTGCTGGGGCGAGTGCATCGAACCTAGGTGTGGTCCGTTTCAGCCGCGTTTCGCCGACATGACAACTGGCCGCGGCCGATAACGGTTTGGCCCTTCCACCGGTCGGCAGCGGGCAGGGCGGCTCGCGGGGTCAGCGGAGGCGGCGGGCCCGGACGACGATGTCGGTCGTGTGGTGGGCACCTGCTCCGCCGACGACGTGGCGCGGGCGCTCCTCGTGGACCTCCAGCAGCCAGCGGTCGTCCAGCAGGTTCGCAACGTCGCCGGGACTGACGTAGTCGGCCGGGTCGAGTCCCGATTCCCGGGCGTGCTCGGCGTCGATCAGGTGATGGACGACGAGCAGGATTCCGCCCGGTGCGACGGCGGCCAGCAAAGCCCGTTCGGGCTCGTGGTCGCCGGCGTGGAGCAGGGCCGGATACTGCGCGGAGACCAGATCGAAGCCGCCCTCGGCGAGTGCGGCGTCGGTCCGGGCCGCTTCGGTCAGCCCGGCCAGCAGCCAGCGGACCGCCACCCCGGCCTCGGTCGCATGCTGCTGCGCCCGGCCGAGTGCCACCGAGGACACATCCAGGGCGGTGACGTCCCAGCCGCGCCGGGCAAGCCAGACCGCGTCGGCACCCTCGCCGCAGCCCACGTCGAGGGCGCGGCCCGGCGCCAGCTCGGACACCTCCGCGACGAGGGCCTGGTTGGGCTGACCGCTCCAGATCCGCTCGCCCGCCGCGTACCGCTCGTCCCATTCGCCCGCGCTCACCGCCCCAGCCTCCCCGGATCGCCGCCGGAGGACAAACCGGATGTGGCCGGGCCGGGTCGCCCTCTACGCTGGCCCGATGCTGGTGATCACCCGGTTCCGGACGTCGCAGCCCGACATGCTGGGGGAGCGGGTCGACCGGGCCCTGGCGGTGCTCCGCGACCGCCCCGGCTTCGAAGAGGCCGACCTGGTCCGCAACCTCGACGAGCCGGAGCTGTGGGCGCTGCTGTTGCGCTGGCGCGACGTCGGGTCGTACCGCCGGGCCCTGCAGGGGTACGAGGCGAAGGTGACCGTCGTCCCGCTGCTGTCGGAGGCGCTGGACGAGCCGTCGGCGTACGAGGACCCCGAGCTGCTGTGATCCTCACCCTGACGCTGACCGGGCCGAACGCCACCGATCTCGGCTATCTGCTGCACAAGCACCCGGACCGCTTGCAGTCGTTCGACCAGTCGGTCGGCACCGCGTACGTGTTCTATCCCGAGGCCGCGAACGAGCGCTGCACCGCCGCCCTGCTGCTCGAGGTCGACCCGATCGGGCTGGTCCGGGCCCACCGCCGGCAGGCGAGGGGGAGCGAGGCCGGCGCCCTGGCGGAATACGTGAACGACCGGCCGTACGCGGCGTCGAGCCTGATGACCACCGCACTGACCAAGGTATTCCGGACGGCGATGACGGGTCGATGCGACGCGAGACCGGAGCTGGCGGCGATGCCGCTGCCGCTGGAGATCGGGATCCCCGCCCTGCCGTGCCGTGGCGGCGCCGAGCTCGCGGGCAGGATCTTCGAACCACTGGGCTGGGCCATCGACGCGGCGCCGGTGCCGCTCGACCCGGTTGTTCAGGCGTCGGGCGTGCCCGAGTGGGGCGACTCGCGCTATCTGTCGGTCCGGCTGACCGGCCGGGTGCGGTTGGCCGACGCCCTCAACCACCTGTACGTCCTGCTGCCGGTGCTGGACGACGCCAAGCACTACTGGGTGAGCCCGGACGAGGTGGACAAGCTGATCCGGGCCGGTGGTGGCTGGCTGGCGGGCCACCCCGAACGGGAGCTGATCACCCGGCGGTACCTGCGTCACCGCGGCTCGCTCGCCCGGGCGGCGCTGGCCCGGCTCGCCGAGGTCGACGACCTGGAGCCGGAGCAGGTCGACGACGCCGACGCGGCCCCGGACGTACCGGCTGAGGCGGAGCTGACCCTGGCCGAGCAGCGTCGTGGTGCGGTGCTGGCCGCCGTTCGGGCGAGCGGTGCTACGCGGGTCGGCGATCTCGGCTGCGGCGAGGGCGCGCTGCTGCCGGACCTGCTGGCGGAGCCGAGCATCGAGCACGTGATCGGCGCCGACGTGTCGTCGCGCAGCCTGGAGATCGCGGCCCGACGGCTGCGGCTGGAGCGCATGCCCGAGGCGAAACGGGCCCGGATCCGCCTGATCCAGTCCTCGCTCACCTACACCGACGAGCGGTTGGCCGGGCTGGACGCGGCCGTTCTGATGGAGGTGATCGAGCACGTCGACCCGCCCCGGCTCGGTGCGGTCGAGCACGCGGTGTTCGCGGCCGCGGCGCCCCGCACGGTGATCGTGACCACCCCGAACGCGGAGTACAACGTGCGCTTCGCCTCTCTGGCCGCCGGCGCATTCCGGCACCGCGACCACCGGTTCGAGTGGTCCCGAGCCGAGTTCCGCGCGTGGGCTGAGGGTGTGGCAGGGCGGAACGGCTACCGGGTGCGGTTCCTCGGCGTCGGGGCCGACGACCCCGAGGTCGGCACGCCGAGCCAGCTGGCGGTGTTCGAGCGATGACCGGCTCGGAGCGCACGCTGGGTGTTCCGCAGCTCAGCCTGGTCGTGCTGATCGGCACCTCGGGCTCGGGCAAGTCGACGTTCGCCCGGACCCACTTCCGGCCGACCGAGGTCGTCTCCTCCGACACCTGCCGGGGCCTGGTCGCCGACGACCAGAACGACCAGGCGGCGACCAAGCCGGCGTTCGAGCTGCTGCACACCATCGTCGGGATCCGGTTGCGCGAGGGGCGGATCGCGGTCGTCGACGCGACCAACGTCCAGCCCGAGGCCCGCAAGTCGCTCGTCGCCATCGCCAAGGAGCACGACGTGCTCCCGGTGGCGATCGTGCTGGACACGCCGGTGGACGTCTGTGTGGCGCGCAACCGGACCCGGCCGGACCGCACGTTCGGGCCCGAGGTGGTGCGGCGCCAGCACGACCAGCTCCGCCGCGGCCTGCGCGGCCTGGAGCGCGAGGGCTTCCGGACCGTGCACCGGCTGTCCGGAGTCGAGGAAATCGAGGGCGCGCGAGTCGTCCGCACCCGGCTCTACAGCGATCGGCTCGACGACCACGGGCCCTTCGACATCATCGGCGACGTGCACGGCTGCCGCGACGAGCTGGAGGCTTTGCTGGTCGAGCTGGGATACCGGCTCCACCGGGACGAGGCGGGCCGCGCGATCGGCGCCCACCACGACGAGCGCCGGGTGATCTTCGTCGGCGACCTGGTCGACCGCGGTCCGGACACCCCCGGCGTGCTGCGGCTGGTGATGGGGATGGTCGCCGCGGGCGATGCGCTCTGCGTCTCCGGCAATCACGAGGCCAAGCTGTTGCGGGCCCTGCGCGGGCGGCAGGTGCAGACCAGCCACGGGCTGGCCGAGACCCTGACCCAGCTGGACGGCGAGACCGAGGAGTTCCGGGTCGCGCTGCCGCGGTTCCTGGACTCCCTGATCGGGCACTACGTGCTGGACGACGGGAGGCTGGTCGTCGCGCACGCCGGGTTGATCGAGAAATACCAGGGGCGGGCCTCGGGCCGAGTCCGATCGTTCTGCCTGTACGGCGACACCACCGGCGAGACCGACGAGTACGGCCTGCCGGTGCGGCTGCCCTGGGCCCGCGACTACCGCGGCACAGCCCTGGTCGCGTACGGGCACACGCCGACCCCGGATGCGGAGTGGGTGAACAACACGATCTGCCTGGACACCGGCTGTGTCTTCGGCGGCCGGCTGACCGCGCTGCGCTATCCCGAGCGGGAGATCGTGTCGGTGGACGCGGCGGAGGTCTACTACGAGCCGGTCCGTCCGCTGGCGTCCTCCGCGCCGGCCGCCAGCGGGGCGATCCGGGATCCGGAGGTGCTGGACCTCGCGGACGTGACCGGCGGCAAGGTCCTGCACACGGCGTACCTGGACCGGATCGGGCTGCGCGCGGAGAACGCGGCCGCCGCACTCGAGATCACCAGCCGGTTCGCGATCGACCCGCGCTGGCTGATCTATCTGCCGCCGACGATGTGCCCGGTCGCCACGGCGCCCGAACTCGGGGAAACCGGTCCCGGCCTGCTGGAGCATCCGGCGCAGGCGTTCGAGGCGTTCCGCGCCGACGGCGTGCCCGCGGTGGTCTGCGAGGAGAAGCACATGGGGTCGCGGGCCGTGGTGCTGGTGTGCCGCGACCTGGACGCGGCCCGGGCGAGGTTCGGGGCACCCGGCGACGCGCTCGGCGCGGTCTGGACGAGAACCGGGCGGTCCTTCTTCGCACCGGAGCTGACCACGACGCTGGTCGACCGGGTCCGGGCCGCCGCGCTGTCGTCCGGGCTGTTCGACGAGCTGCAGACCGGCTGGCTGCTGCTCGACACCGAGCTGCTGCCGTGGAGCGCGAAGGCAGGGGACCTGCTGCGCAACCAGTACGCCGCTGTCGGTGCGGCCGCGATCGCCGCCCTGCCGGTGGTGTCGTCGGCGCTCGCGGAAGCCGCGGGCCGTGGCGTGGACGTCGCCGACCTCGCCGACCGGACGAGCTCCCGGCTGCGCAACGCCGGGCGCTTCCGGGAGGCGTATCGCCGCTACTGCTGGCCGACCGACGGACTGGCGGGCGTTCGGATCGCCCCGTTCCAGCTGCTCGCCTCGGAAGGCCGGACCCATCACGAGCTGCCGCACGCCGCCCACCTCGCCTTGGCCGACCGGCTGGTCGAGGCCGATCGGGAGCTGTTCCAGCCCACCCGGCGGATCGAGGTCGACCTCACCGACGCGGCGGCGGTGCTGGCGGCGACGGACTGGTGGACCGATCTCACCGCCGCCGGCGGCGAGGGCATGGTGATCAAGCCCGCGGCGAACCTGACCCGGACCGCGACGTCGATCGTCCAGCCAGGGCTGAAGGTGCGCGGCCCGGAGTACCTGCGGCTGATCTACGGACCGGACTACACCGAGCCGGCCAACCTGACCCGGCTGAGGCGGCGCCATCTCGGCCACAAGAGGTCGATGGCCCTGCGCGAGTACGCCCTCGGGCTGGAGGCACTGGATCGGGTCGCCCGCGGCGAACCCCTGTGGCGGGTGCACGAGTGCGTCTTCGCCGTGCTAGCGCTGGAGTCCGAGCCGGTCGACCCTCGGTTGTGAGTCGTGCGTTTCTCCGGCGCGTACTGGGGCAGACTGGGCCGGTGACCACCAGCGCCGTCATCGTGGACGTCGTACGGACCGGGTCGGGCCGGGGCAAGCCCGGCGGCGCGCTGAGCTCGGTCCACCCGGCCGACCTGCTCGCCACCACGATCCGGGCACTGCTCGACCGCACCGGCCTCGATCCCGGCGCCGTCGAGGACGTGATCGCCGGCTGCGTTGGCCAGTCCGGCGACCAGGCGCAAAACATCGCCCGGACCGCGACGCTGGTCGCGGGACTGCCCGAGCACGTCCCTGCCACCACGATCGACCGGCAGTGCGGATCCAGCCAGCAGGCGATCCACTTCGCGGCGCAGGGAGTGATCGCCGGCGCGTACGAGGTCGTCATCGCCTGCGGGGTCGAGTCGATGAGCCGGGTGCCGATGTTCTCCGGCAGCGCCGGCGGTGACCCGATCGGGCCGCTGGCGGCCCGCTATCCCGACGGGCTGGTCAACCAGGGCATCAGTGCCGAGCTGATCGCCGCACGCTGGAAGCTGAGCCGCGACGAGCTCGACGCGTACGCCGCGCGATCCCACCGGCACGCTGCGACCACAGCGGCGGCCGGCGGCTTCGACGCCGAGATCGTGCCGGTCGCCCTGGCCGACGGCGCGGCTCACGCGTCCGACGAGACGATCAGGGCGGCGACCACGCCCGAGAGCCTCGCGGGCCTGCGACCCAGCTTCGCCACCGAGGCGATGGCGGCCCGGTTCCCGGAGATCGACTGGTCCATCACGCCGGGCAACTCCTCGCCGCTGACCGACGGCGCGTCCGCGGTCCTGATCATGAGCGAGCGCCGGGCGGCCTCGCTCGGCCTGCGGCCGCGGGTCCGGTTCCACGCCTTCGCGGTCACCGGCAGCGACCCGCTGCTGATGCTCACCGGCGTCGTGCCCGCCACCCAGAAGGTGCTGGCCAGGGCCGGTCTCAGCCTGGACGACATCGACGCGTACGAGGTCAACGAGGCGTTCGCGCCCGTTCCGCTGGCCTGGGCAAGGGAGCTGAATGCCGACCCGGAACGGCTCAACCCGCGCGGCGGCGCCATCGCCCTGGGCCACCCGCTGGGCGCGTCCGGCACGAAGCTGATGGCGACGCTGGTCAATCACCTCGAGGCGACCGGCGGACGGTACGGGCTGCAGACCATGTGCGAGGGCGGCGGGATGGCGAACGCCACCGTCGTCGAGCGGCTCTGACCGGCGGCGCCGGACGGATCTGGAGGGCAGGATGCAACTGAACCACCTGTGCGACGTGACGTGGCGCTACGACTTCGCCGAGTCGGTCGATTCTTCTACTTCTGGTGCGGGCGACGGGCGGCTCTACGGCCAGGGGACGGCGACCTTCACCGGCCGCCTGACGGGCACCGCGACCTGGTCGAACTTCCCGCGGCTGCGCGGCGGGTTCGCCCACCCCAACGCCCGCGGCGTGCTCGCCCTCGACACCGGCGGCCGCGTGTTCTTCGAGCTGCACGGCCGGGCGGAGCCGACCGCCGGACGCGGCGTGCACGTCCTGACGTTCCAGGCCGATCACCCCGACGACGCCTGGCTCGACGAGGCCATCGCCGTCGGTGAGGGATCCATCGACCCGGAGCGCCTCGTGCTGGCGATGCGCTACTACGAGTGCGTCGTCGACTACCTGCCGGGCGTGCCGTGAGAGCTATCGGGTGACGGCGCCGCTGACCGGCGTGCGGGTGGTCGAGCTGGCCTCGATCGGACCCGGCCCGCACGCGGGCATGCTGCTGGCCGACCTGGGTGCCGACGTGGTCCGGGTCGAGCGCCCCGGCAACCGCGACGACCGGCTCGGCTCAGCCGCGGTCCACGACCTGCTGCTGCGCGGCCGCCGCTCGGTGGTGCTGGACCTGAAGACGCCGCCGGGCGTCGCCGCTGCGGCGGCCCTGGCCGACCGAGCTGACGTGCTGATCGAGGGGCTGCGGCCCGGAGTGACCGAGCGGCTCGGGCTCGGACCGGACGTGCTGCTCGCGCGCAATCAGCGGCTGGTCTACGGCCGGGTGACCGGTTGGGGGCAGCACGGACCGCTCGCGTCGACGGTCGGGCACGACCTCAACTTCCTCGCGGTGACCGGGGCACTGCACACGCTCGGTCCCGCGGACGCGCCGCCGCCACCGCCGCTCAACTACGTCGCCGACTTCGGCGGCGGCTCGATGCTGCTTGTGGTCGGCGTCCTGGCCGCGCTGCTCGATCGCGAGCGGACCGGCCTCGGGCAGGTGGTCGACGCCGCAATGGTCGACGGCGTCGCCTCGCTCTCTCAGCTGGTGCTGTCGCTCCGCGCCGCCGGCGCCTGGAGCGACCGGCGCGGAGCGAACCTGGTCGACGGCGCCGCGCCCTTCTATTGCTGCTACGTCTGCGCCGACGGCCGCTACGTCGCGGTGGCCGCGCTGGAACCGCAGTTCTTCGCCGAGCTGCTGTCCGGTCTCGAGCTGCCGGCGGCCGAGCTCGGAGACCGGCTCGACCGGGCCACCTGGCCGCGGCTGCGGGCGTTGTTCACCGAGCGCTTCCTGACCCGCAGCCGAGACGAGTGGGCCGAACGCTTCGCCCACACCGACGCCTGCGTGACCCCGGTGCTGGACTTCGGCGAGGCAGCGGAGGAGCCCCACCTGACCGCGCGGCGGACGTACGTCGACCGCGGGGACGGCATCGAGGCAGCCCCCGCCCCGCGCTTCTCCCGTTCCGTCGCCGCGTTGCCACCGCCCGCGCCGGCGGTCGGATCGAGCACGGTGGAGGAGATCGTGCGGGACTGGCCGCGACCGTAGGCCCTCGTGGCGGGCGGACCGCCGCTGAACCGGAGAGCGATCCGGGGCGCGGGCGGCTAGTCTGGACCGTCGCGCCCTCCCAGCCGGGGAGGTCGACGTACAGACTCTTGGGAGAAGAAGTTTCGTGGCACCGACCAGCCGTCTCGACAACGTCATCAGCCTCTGCAAGCGCCGGGGGTTCGTGTTCCCCGCCGGCGAGATCTACGGCGGTACGCGGTCGGCCTGGGACTACGGGCCCTTCGGTGTCGAGCTGAAGGAGAACATCAAGCGGCAGTGGTGGAAGTCGGTCGTCACTGGCCGCGACGACATCGTCGGGATCGACTCCTCGATCATCCTGCCGAAGCAGGTCTGGGAGGCCTCCGGCCACATCACCGCGTTCGTCGACCCGCTGGTCGAGTGCCTGAGCTGCCACCGGCGGTTCCGGGCCGACCACCTGCAGGAGGAGTTCGCCGAGCGCAAGGGCCTGCCCGATCCGGACGCCGTCGCGCTGACCGAGATCCCGTGCCCGAACTGCGGCACCCGCGGCCAGTACACCGAGCCGCGCCAGTTCAACGGGCTGCTGAAGACGTACCTCGGCGTGATCGAGGACGAGTCCGGCCTGCACTATCTCCGCCCGGAGACCGCGCAGGGCATCTTCGTGAACTTCGCCAACGTCGTCCAGGTGAGCCGGAAGAAGCCGCCGTTCGGCATCGGCCAGGTCGGCAAGAGCTTCCGGAACGAGATCACCCCCGGGAACTTCATCTTCCGCACCCGTGAGTTCGAGCAGATGGAGATGGAGTTCTTCGTCGTGCCCGGGACCGACGAGGAGTGGCACCAGTACTGGATCGACGAGCGGACCAGCTGGTACGTCGACCTCGGCGTCGACCGCGACAACCTGCGGCACTTCGAGCACCCGAAGGAGAAGCTGTCGCACTACTCGAAGCGGACCGTCGACATCGAGTACCGGTTCGGCTTCCCGGGCAGCGAGTGGGGCGAGCTGGAGGGCATCGCGAACCGGACCGACTTCGACCTGTCGACGCACTCGAAGCACTCCGGGGTGGACCTGTCGTTCTTCGACCAGGCCTCGGGCGAGCGGTTCGTGCCGTACGTGATCGAGCCAGCGGCCGGCCTGACCCGTTCGCTGATGACCTTCCTGGTCGAGGCGTACACCGAGGACGAGGCGCCGAACACCAAGGGCGGGGTGGACAAGCGGACCGTGCTCCGGCTCGACCCGCGGCTGGCCCCGGTCAAGGTCGCGGTGCTGCCGCTGTCTCGCAACGAGGCACTGTCGCCGAAGGCGCGCGACCTCGCCGCCGAGCTGCGCAAGCACTGGAACGTCGACTTCGACGACGCCCAGGCAATCGGCCGCCGCTACCGCCGCCAGGACGAGATCGGCACGCCGTTCTGTCTGACGGTCGACTTCGACACCCTCGAGGACGGCGCGGTCACCGTCCGCGAGCGGGACACCATGACCCAGGAGCGGGTCAGCCTGGACAAGGTCCGCGACTACCTGGCCACCCGTCTCGTCGGATGCTGACTACCCACCCCAACCACGAGTTGTCAGGCTCTCAGCGCGCCATAGCGAGCTCAGAGCCTGACAACTCGCGGGTGGGGTTGCGGATCGGGCCGATCGAGGTCGGCACGCCGGTGGTGCTGGCACCGATGGCCGGGATCACCAACGCCGCGTACCGCCAGCTGTGCCGGGAGAGCGCGGAACAGGGCACCGCGGCCCGGCCGGCGGGCCTATTCGTCTGCGAGATGATCACCAGCCGCGGCATCGTCGAGGGCGATCCGAAGACGCTGTCGATGCTGCAGTTCGACCCGGGCGAGCAGGTCCGCTCGGTCCAGCTGTACGGCGTCGACGCGGCCGTGATGGGCCGGGCGACCGCGATCCTGTGCGAGCAGTACGCGGTCGGTCACGTCGACCTGAACTTCGGCTGCCCGGTGCCCAAGGTCACCCGCAAGGGCGGGGGAGCGGTGCTGCCCTGGAAGCGGGACCGGCTGCGGGCGATCCTGCGGGCGACCGTCGGCGCCGCGGCGCCCTTCGGAGTGCCGGTCACGATGAAGACCCGGATCGGCATCGACGCGTCGCACCTGACCTATCTCGACGCCGGCCGGATCGCCGAGGAGTCCGGCTGCGCGGCGATCGCGCTGCACGGCCGGACCGCCGAGCAGGCGTACGCCGGACACGCCGACTGGGACGCCATCGGCAGCCTCAAGCAGAGTGTCGACATCCCGGTGCTCGGCAACGGCGACATCTGGGAGGCCGCCGACGCCGTCCGGATGGTCGAGCAGACCGGCGTCGACGGCGTGGTGGTGGGTCGCGGCTGCCTCGGCCGCCCCTGGCTGTTCCGCGACCTGGCGGCCGCCCTATCTGCCCTGAGCACCGAACGTGCCCTGAGCTTGTCGAAGGGCACTGGACCTGGCCCTTCGACAGAGCCTGTCCTGAGCTTGTCGAAGGGCTCAGGGCGCATAGCGTTGCCGGACCTTTCTGAGGTCGCGGCCACGGTGCGCAGGCACGGCGAGCTGCTGGCCGGCATCCAGGGCGAGGAGCACGGCTGCAAGGACCTGCGCAAGCACATGGCCTGGTATTTCAAGGGCTTCCCGGTCGGTGGGGAGCTGCGCCGGAGCCTGGCGATGGTGGCCAGCCTGGCCGAGCTGGACGACCTGCTCGGACGGCTGCCCGAGGCGCCCTTCCCCGATTCCGAGCTGGGAAAGCCGCGTGGCCGGCAGGGATCCCCGCGCGGGCGCGTCGTCATACCGCAGGGGTGGCTGGACGACACGAGTGGTCTCGACCTGGATCTCGGTGACGCCGAGCTCGGGATCTCGGGTGGCTGAGCAGATCTCGTCCCGCGCCCAGCAGTGGGCGGCGACCATGCACGGCCACGTCGGCGCGGACGCCGGCGTCGGCCTCGTCCGCGCCCACGCCACCTCGCAGGCTCGCACCGGCGACGGCCCGATCGTGACCCGCGAGTTGCGCGAGGAGCGCGAGGCGCGGAACCTGCGGCCCGGTGCCACCCGCGCGCACGGCGCCGGGAACCGGGCGATCGCCGAGGAGCCCGACACCGAGCGGACCTGCTTCGAGCGGGACCGGGACCGGATCGTGCACTCGACAGCGTTTCGCCGGCTGGCCGGCAAGACCCAGGTGGTCGTCTACCCGACCGACCACCAGCGGACCCGGCTCACCCACGCGCTGGAGGTCGCCCAGGTGGCGACCTCGATCGCCCGCGGCGTCGGTGCCAACGTCGCGCTGGCCGAAGCGATCGCGCTCGGCCACGACTGCGGCCACGGGCCGGGCGGTCACGCCAGCGAGGACGCGTTCGACGCATACCTGCCCGGCGGCTACGACCACGGTCCGTGGGGTGCCGACGTCGTGCTCGACTCTCTCAATCTCTGCGCCGAGACGCTGGACGGGATCCGCAACCACTCCTGGTCCCGCCCGGCACCGGCCACCATCGAGGGTGAGATCGTCAGCTGGGCCGACCGGATCGCCTACTGCGCGCATGATCTGGAGGACGCCGTGCACGCCGGCATCGTGACCGAGGCCGAGATCCCGGCCGAGGTCGCGGAGGTGTGCGGGCGTGGCCGCCGCGAGCAGCTGCGGACCTTCGTCCACGCCGTGCTGCGCGCCGTGGACCGGCACGGCGAGATCGGGATGGAGCCGGAGCCGGCGGCCGCTCTCGCCGCCCTGCGGGCGTTCAACTACGAGCGGATCTACGTCCGGCCCGCGTCGCTGGCGCAGTCCCGCGCCGTGGTCGACGTGCTCCGCGCCCTGGTCGAGTTCTACGCGGAGCGGCCTCGCATCCTGCCGACGCCGGTCGACGCGAGCCCGGGTGACGAAGCTGCAGTTCGGGCCGCCGTGACCTATGTCGCCGGGATGACCGACCGGTACGCGTTCGACAAGGCTGTCGGCGAGCTCGACTGGGACCCCACCCGCCTCCCGCGCGGCATCGACGACGGTCGCTGACCGGACTGGCCGGAATAGTGGAGTAGATCCTCACGGGACTAACCCCGACGATCTACTCCGATCTCGATTCAGTCGAGCCGGCGAGGCTCGAGGCGGGTCTCGATCACGCCGCCGGAGCCGTCGGGCTCGACCCGGTAGGCAGCCTTGCCGTCCTCCTCGCTGACCACCTCGGCCAGGTCGGTGCCGCGATAGACCAGCCCGACGCCGTCGTCGGTGGCGTAGCCGGTGGGCAGTTCGCCACCGGCCACCAGCCCGTTGAACAACGGTCGGCGCTGTTCCTCGACGTCGTGGTGCACAGAGTTGGAGAACGGGACGAGTCCTAGCCCGTCCCGCACGGCCCGCAGCTCGGGGCCGAACGAATCGGTGGTGCCACCGACGTGCCAGCACAGCGATCCCGCGGAGATGCCGGACAGCACGACGCCCGCCTCCCAGGCCGAGCGGAGCGCGAGGTCGTAGCCGTGCAGCCGCCACAGCGCCAGCAGCCCGGCCACGCTGCCGCCCATCACCCAGACCACGTCCTGCTCGAGCAGATGAGCGGCCGGATCGGGCAGGTTGGGCATCCCGAACGAGGTCAGGTGCGAGGCGTGCCAGCCGGCCAGCATCGCCGCCTCGTACAGCCAGGTGATCACCGCGGGGTTGTCGCCGCTCGCCGTGGCCAGGAAGCACACCCGTGGGGCCCGCCCGCTCACCCCGGCCAGCTCGACCGCGTAGTGGCCGAGCGGGGTGAACGCGAACCGCGTCCGGCTGCCGGGGCCGATCCCGCCCGAGGTCGCGAGGATCGTCGGCACGTCGTCGCTCACCGCTCGTCCCAGATCAGGTCGGGACCGACATTGCGCCGGACGGCCTGGATCAGCTTCTTTCCGCGCCGATAGAGCTTCGGCCCGACCGCGATCGCCACGCCACTGCTCGCCAGCACGGTCAGGTCGCCGTCGTCGTCGCGGAGCACGCCGGCCACCTCGGTCCAGTCCAGCGTCCAGGTCTGGTCGCCGAGCCGCTGCGCCAGGCCGGTCTCGGTCAGTGCCACCCGGGCGGTGCGGGCGTCCTTGTCGGCCACCCGGGCGGGCAGCGGCGGCCGGAACACCTCGCCGGCGGGCAGCGACGCCGAGGACCCGGGCGGGATCTCCGTGGTGGGTATGCCCCGGCGCGCCACCTCGTCGGCGGCGCGCGCGTCGATCAGATAGAGCACGTCGGCCGCGAGCCCGCGAAGCTGATCGTTCAGCCGATCGGCCGAGACCGCACCGACCGCGGCGGCGTCGAAGGCGGCGACGTCGCTGCCCAGCAGCGCGCCGATCGCGACGTCCATCGCCGAGGCGATCTCCGAGTCGCGTCCGCGGGCACTCTCCAGCACCGTCTCCCGGGCGTGCTCCACCTCGGCCTCGGTCGCGCCGTCGCGTAGCAGTCCCGTCGTGGTGTCGATCATGGCCAGCACCGCCTCGACCGCCCGGTCGGGCAGCGGCTCGGCCAGCACGGTCAGCTCCCAGCGGCCGTCCGCCACGGCGAGCAGCTCCCGGTCGAGGCTGTACGTGAGTCCGCGCTCGTGCCGGACCACCTCGGTCAGCCGGTGCTCGATCACCGCCGCGGTCAGTAGCTCCAGGCCCGTGCCTTCAGCGGGCGGCAGGATCACGCTGAACCCGCACCCCGGACCGTCCACCGTGATCGCGTGCGGGCGCTCCCAGCGGCGCGGGACGACGTAGGCATGGGTGGGCGCCGGGCCTACGGGCAGCGGCAACGAAAGCCCCTCCGGCCACGGTCCGTCCACCATCAGCAATGCGTTGCCCGTCACGAACCAGCGCTCGGCGACGGCGCGGACGGTCTCGGCCCGGACCCCGGCCGGCCCGGGTCCGGGAGCGCCGACCAGACCGAGGTCCCGCAGGCCGTAGCGGGCCGGGCCGAGCGGGGTGCCGCTCTCGTCGGGTCCCTCCGCGGAGAGCACCGCCGCCTCAGCTGCCAACCGGGAGAGCGGCGGCGCGGCCAGGCCCCGGCACACCCCCTCCAGGAACGTGCGGACCAAGCCCGGCGACCCCTCGGCGGTGAAGTCGGTCAGGCTCGGGCCGACCGATCCGTTGATGCTGATCGGGGTGTGCCGGACCTCGTGCATGACCAGGTGTTCCAGCATGTGCAGGGTGCCCAGGGTGGCCAACGACTCGTCCCGCTGGCCGACCCCGAACAGCAGGGCGGCGCTGCACACCGGCGCCGCACTCGGGAAGTGATGGACCTGCACGCCGTCCACCTCGAGGACGCGGTGCTGGAGCGTCTCGCCGTTGCTCATTGCGGCATCCTGCCAGTCGCCGCGCACGAGCGCAGCGGAGCCGGACGCCCGATCAGCAGGCGGCCGCCGAGCGATACGTCGCGGCAGCCTTGTCGAAGTCCTTGATGTGGTCCGGGGCCGCGCGCCACGCGGCGATCCAGATCTGCTGCGCATTGTCGACGTGATGCATCTTGTTCCGGCGCATCGCGGCGAGGTGGCTGTCCCAGTCGTGCATCCCGCGCGAGCCCGCCACCAGCACCGGCTTCTGGGCCGCGATCCGGGCGCTGCAGCCGGCGAGCGTGGCCGCCACCTTCGCCGGGGCATCCGCCGGCGTCGCGCAGGAACCCGATCGGGCAGCGGCGAGATCCACGGCGCCGCGATAGCTCGCGACATCGGACGGTCCGAGCAACCGGGTCCGCATGAACGACTTCTTCATCCCGGCGACCGAGATCCTGCCGGCGTTCGCGTCGGTCTGGGCTTGGACGTGCTGCGACCAATGATCGATTCCGGTGGCGGCCCGCGCGATCACGGTGTCGCGGCTCTTCACCCGCTGCTGGCAGTCGGCGACCACGGCGGCCCAGTCGGCGCCGGCGGAGGCAGACGGGGCCGCGGTCGCGCTGGGTTCGGGTGACTCGGCGCTCGCCGACTCGGTTGCGGACGGGCCGCTCGTGGACGGGCCCGTCGTGTCGTCGATGACGGCGCTCTCCTCGGCCGCCGGAAGCGCGACCGACGCCTCGGTGTCGGACATCTGCCAGACGGCGAAGGTGGCTACCGCGGTCACCCCGATCAGTGCCGACGAGACGAGGACCCGGCCGCTGACGCGACGACGTACGGCTCGGCGTGGTTTCGCCATGGGGGCCTCCGGGGGATTGAACGGGAGGCTGCGACGACCCCCCGTGGGCCGAACACTAGGCCGAACTCCCTGTGCTCGCAGGAGATTCGTAGAATTGGCGGCAATTTCTCGAACGGGCCACGCGGCCGTGCCGGCGCTGTTAGTGTGCGCGACACCCAAAGTACCGATATCCCCCCACTCGGGAAGACAGCATGGCCGTTGCCGATCCGCTCGACGTGATCGCTCGCCGTCCGGCGCGCCGTCGCACGGGCTCGATCGCCGTCGCCGGCATCGTGCTGCTGGGCGTCGGCGCGGCCGGCGCGTGCTGGTGGGCCGGACTGCCCCACGCGGGACTTCCGTTGCCCGGCGACGTCGTGGCCAGCGGCGCCCAGCTCGCCGGCCTGGTCGCCTCGGTCCTGGTCTGCCTGCAACTGCTCCTGATCGCTCGGGTTCCGTTGCTGGTCCGCTCGATCGGCCTCGGCGCGCTGGTCGGCTGGCACCGGCGGGTCGGCTCCTCGGTGTTGATCTTGATCGTGCTGCACGTGCTGCTGGCGGTCCTGGGTGCGATGTTGATCGACCGGCGCACCCTGTGGTCGGAGCTGACCGGCACGGTGTTCGCCGACCCGGCGCTGGTGCAGGCGGTGATCGGCACGGCGCTGATCGTCGTGGCCGGGTTGACCAGCGCCCGGATGGCCCGGTCCCGGCTGCGCTACGAGTGGTGGTACGCGGTCCACCTGTCGGTCTATCTCGGCATCTTCTTGTCCTTCGCCCATCAGGTGCGGTCCGGCGTCCACTTCGTCGACAGCCCGGCGATGCGCACCGGCTGGATCGCCCTGTACGTCCTCACCGCCGCCGTGATCGTGCTCGGCCGGCTGCTCGGGCCGACCGCCAGGCTGCTTCGACACCGCATCCGGGTCGAGCAGGTCGTGCCCGAGACGGCAGATGTGGTCAGCGTCTGGCTGCGCGGTCCGGGACTGTGGCGGCTGCGGGTGCGCGCCGGGCAGTTCTTCTACGTCCGCTTCCTCACCCCGGGCCATCTGTGGTCGGCGCATCCGTACTCGGTCTCGACCCTGCCGCAGTTGGGGCGGATGCGGCTGACCATCGGCGCGTCCGGTGACCACTCCAACGCCGCGCGTCAATTGCGACCCGGCACCCGGGTGCTGCTGGAGGGCCCGTTCGGCAGCTTCGGCACCGGCTGCGGTGCCGAGTCCCGGGTGCTCCTGATCGCCGGCGGTTCCGGCGTCGGGCCGATCGCCGCGCTGGCCCGCGAGTTCAGCCGGGCCGGTCGGGACGTGGTGCTGCTGCACCGCGCGTCGAGCCCGGCGCAGCTGCCGTTGCGCGGGGAGCTGACCGGGCTGTCGCTGCGTTTCCTGCCGGTCCTCGGTCGTCGATCCGAGCTGGGTCGGGACCCGCTCGGTCCGGAATCGCTGGGCGCGCTGGTGCCCGACGTCGCCGGCCGCGAGGCATTCGTCTGTGGCAGCCCCGGGCTGGTCCGCGCGGCCACCGACGGGCTGCGCGCCCTCGGCGTACCGGACAGGCGGATCCATCACGAAGAGCTCGAGCTGGCGTAGCGGGGCTGGTGTTCCGGCGCATGGGTGGTCTGTCCGCTGACGGGTTCGGGGCGGTCGCCGCCGCGTACGACCTCGGCCGGGTCCTGCAGGTGGGCGACGATCCGGCCCGGGGACTGCAGGGACAGGTCTGGCGGCTCATCACCACCGCCGGCGTCTGGGCGGTGAAGGAGGCCAACGTGCCGTTCAGCGAGGCGGAGGCGCGCCAGGCGGACGAGTTCGCTGACGCCGCCCGTCGCGGCGGAGTGCCGGCTCCCGCGGCCCGGCTGACGCGCGGCGGCCGTCACGTCGCCCTCGTCGGCGATACGGCGATCCGGGTGCAAGCCTGGGTCGACCTCGACCCGCCCGACCCGCACCTCGACCCCGCGTCGGTGGGCGCGATGCTCGGCTCGCTGCATCGGGTGTCACTGCCGGCGGGCGCTTCGCCGCACTGGTGGTACACCGAACCGGTCGGCGCCGCGACCTGGGACACCCTGGTGGACGAGTGCCAGGCGGCGGCCGCACCGTTCGCGGACCGGCTCGCCGGCATCCGCGACGATCTGGTCGCACTCGAGATGATCATGACCCCGATGACACCGGTCCAGCGGTGTCACCTCGACCTCTGGGCCGACAACGTCCGCGGCACGCCCGGCGGAGGACTGTGCGTGATCGACTGGGACAACAGCGGCCCGGCGGATCCGAGCCGTGAGCTCGCCCTGGTGCTGTACGAGTTCGGCCGGACCGATCGGCACCGGCTTCGAACCCTCTACGACGCCTATCGTGATCAAGGCGGCCCCGGTCAGCTGCGCGATCCGGCCGACTTCGCCATGCTCGCCGCGCAGCTCGGTCACATCGGTGCGATGCACCTGCGTCGGTGGCTGGATCCGTCCGCCTCTACCGCGGAGCGGGACGGGGCGCGGCGGGGGATCGAGGAGTTCGTCGGTGATCCCTTCACGACCGCCACCATGATCGAGATCATCGCCGCCCTCGACTGAGGCGCGGGCCGGCGCACCGGCCATGATCATTTGTTCACTGCCGGTTCATGTCGCGCTCACGCCGATTCCATCCGCCCCCGCGAGCATCGCTGCACGTCGGGGACCCGCTCCGACGACGCTCGGCACTCTCGGAGGATCCCCCGTCATGACCGCGACCGACTCACCCGACCTGCTCCCCATGTGGGGCCGCACCCACGGCAATCGCAGCCCCGTCACCTGCCAGCTCAAGTGCGACAGCGCGTGCGCGCACCCGGTTCCCAACCGCAGCGCGGAACCGAGCTTCGCCGACATCGCGTCCCGCCAGCTGACCCGCCGATCGTTGCTGATCGGCACGGGCGCGGTGGCCGTGGCGGCCGCCGTGCCGCCGTTGTCGGTGCGCCCCGCCGAGGCAGCGCCACGGGCGGCCGGTGCCGGCGAGGTGGGCAGCGGTGCGCTCCGGTTCACCCCGATCGCCTCGGTCGACGATGCCGTGGACGCGCTGACCGTGCCGAAGGGGTGGCGGTGGACCCCGATCCTGCGCTGGGGCGACCCGCTGTTCGACGACTCCCCGGCGTTCGACCCGACCGTGCCCGATGCCGAGGCCCAGGAACGTCAGTTCGGCTACAACAACGACTACCTGGACATCCTGGTCACCGACCGGCGCGGCCGGAAGGCCCTGCTGTGCTGCAATCACGAGTACGTCAATCGGGCGATCATGTTCCCACCGACGTCCTCGGCGGCGCTCGAGCGCGAGGTACTCAAGGCGACCATGGCGGCCCACGGCTTCAGTGTGGTCGAGTTGCGCCGCTCCGCCACCGGCCGGCCCTGGCGGTATGTGCGGGGAGCGGCCAAGAACCGCCGGATCACCGCGTACACGGCGTTCGAGCTCACCGGTGCGGCCGCGGGCAGCGACCTGGTCACCACGGCCGCCGACCCGAGCGGGCGCCGGATCCTCGGGACGTTCGGCAACTGCTCCGGCGGCACCACTCCCTGGGGCACGATCTTGTCCGGCGAGGAGAACTTCAACGGCTACTTCCGGGCCGACCCGGGCGCCCGGGGCAGCGCCCGCTACGGACTGACGAACAAGCCGAGCACGTACGGCTGGGAGAACATCGACCCCCGGTTCGACGCCACCGGCCCGGACTACGCGAACGAACCGCACCGGTTCGGCTACATCGTCGAGATCGATCCGCAGGATCCGACCTCGACGCCGCGCAAGCACTCAGCACTCGGACGATTCAAGCACGAGGGGGCGAACATCCGGGTGGATCGCGACGGCACCGTTGCCGCGTACATGGGCGACGACGAGCGGTTCGACTACCTGTACAAGTTCGTCTCCAAGTGGAAGTACCGGCCGGGAAGCTCGGCGTCGGCCCGCCGGCACAACCTGAGGCTGCTGACCGAGGGCGATCTCTACGTCGCCCGGTTCAGCGGGGTACAGAATCCGGGCAACGACAACCTCGGCACCGGCTCGTGGATCCCGCTGATCATGAACGGGGAGTCCGTCGTGCCGGGGATGACGCATGAGGAGGTGCTGGTGTTCACCCGCGAGGCCGCCGACACGATGAAGGCGACGCCGATGGACCGGTGCGAGGACGTCCAGCCGAACCTGCAGTCCGGCAAGGTGTACGTCGTCTGCACCAACAACGCCGATCGGGGCGTGAGGCCGGGCAAGCCGGGCCCGGACGCGGTCAACCCACGGGCGGCCAACAAGAACGGCCACATCGTCGAGATCACCGAGCGAGGAGACTCGGCCGGCGCGACCTCGTTCCGCTGGGACCTGTTCATGGTCTGCGGCGACGCCGGGCAGGCGGGGACGTACTTCGGCGGCTGGACCGGGGACGTCGCGCCGATCTCCTGCCCGGACAACATCGCGTTCGACTCGCGTGGTGATCTGTGGATCGCCACCGACGGAGCGCCCAGCTCGATCGGCAAGGCGGACGGGTTGTTCCGGGTGCCGTTGCAGGGCGCCGAGCGCGGCCACCTCACCCAGTTCCTCGCCGTGCCGGTCCAGGCGGAGACCTGCGGCCCGGTCGTGCACGACACGGACGGTTCCGTCTTCGTCGCGGTCCAGCACCCCGGTGAGGACGGCAGCTGGGAGCAGCAGCTGTCGTTCTTCCCCGACTACGTTCCGGAGGGTGCGACGCCGCGACGCGGTGCCTGGCGCGGGCCGCGGCCGGCGGTCGTCCAGGTCACGAAGGGCTGAGTCGCGGACCAATCCGTTCGCGGGTCGGCGCCGATCCCCTTCCCAGGAAGGCCTGTGTGGTCAGGCCGCTTCAGGGAAGGGGATGGGTATGGAACCACCGAGCAGGCGCAGGTTCCTCGCGGTCAGCGGGGCGGGCATCGCCGCGGCCGGGCTCGCGTCGGTCGTTCCGGCGACGGCGTCGGCGGCCGAGCTGCCGGTCGATCCGGCGGCGGTCGGCGACGAGCCGTTGATGGCGTGCGTCGAGGACCTGGCTCACGGGCTGGTCACCGTGGTGCACGGCGGCAGCGAGCTCACCGTGACCGATCACGATCTTGCCCGCAAGATCGCGCGGCTCTCCGCGCCGACCTCGTTCACCCAGGGGGCGTGATCATGAGCTCACATCGTGAAGCGCCCGAGATCTCCAAAGACCCCGTGGCCGACAACACCGACGTCTACGCGTTCGTCTCGCCCGACCGCCCGGACACCGTGACGATCATCGCCAACTTCATCCCGTTCCAGAACCCGCAAGGTGGACCGAACTTCTACGAGTTCGGCGACGACGTGCTGTACGAGATCCACGTCAGCAACCACGGTGCGGCACACTCCGACGTGACCTATCAGTTCCGCTTCGAGACCAAGATCAGGAACAACGCCACCTTCCTCTACAACACCGGTCCGATCGGCAGGATCGACGACAAGACCTGGAACCGGCCGCAGTTCTACTCGGTGACCAGGCTGGAGCGGCACCGCGAGCCGCAGCTGCTGGGGCGTGATCTGGCCGTGCCGCCGGTGAACGTCGGTGTCCGCAGCACCCCCAACTACGCCAAGACCTTCACCGGCGCCGCCACCCATCTGCTGCGCGGCGGGCGGACGGTCTTCGCCGGCCAGCGGGCGGAGGCGTTCAACGTCGACCTGGGCTCGATCTTCGACCTGGGCACGCTGCGGCCGTTCCAGATGGCCCATCTGATCCCGTCCGCGGCCGCGGTCGGGGTGAACGGCACCCAGGGCCTGAACGTGCACACGATCGCCCTCCAGGTGCCGATCACGGACCTGACCCGCGAGCACCGGCGGCCGCGCAAGGTGAGCGATCCGCTCGCCACGATCGGCGTCTGGGCCAGCGCCAGCCGGCGCCGGATCCGGGTGTTCGACTCCCGGACGGGGCGGACGAAGCCGGCCGGTGAGTGGCGGCAGGTGAGCCGGCTCGGGATGCCGTTGTTCAACGAGGTGATCAACCCGATGGCGGTGAAGGACCGCTGGAACGCGACCTCGCCGTACGCGGACTCGGCATTCGCCAAGTACGTCGCCCGGCCCGAGCTCGCCGGTCTGCTGCCGGTGCTGTATCCGGGGGTGTTTCCCCGGCTCGCCGCCTACAAGAAGGACCGCGCCGACCTGTTGGCGATCTTGCTCACCGGCATCCCGGCCGGCGTGGTGCCCGGATTCCAGAACTACACCGGCGGCCTGCAGGCGGACATGTTGCGGCTGAACGTGGCCGTACCGCCGACGGCCAAGCCCAACCCGCTCGGCCTGGTCGCCGGTGACCCGGCCGGCTTCCCGAACGGCCGACGGGTGGTCGACGACGTGGTCACGGTCGAGCTCCGAGCGGTCGCCGGGCTGACCATCCCGCTGGTGGACAAGACGTTCAAGCCCGACGACGCCGCAGCGGCGGTGCAGGACGGCACCTCGAACACCAACAACGCACCGCTGGCGAGCTTCCCCTACCTGGGGACGCCGGGCGGCGGCTACCAGACGGTGCCCGGGAAGGCGTCGGCGTGAGCGGCGGCTCCGGCTCGGAGAACCCGGATGCCGGGCAGGGCCCGGTGCTGCTCGACATCGGCGGCGACGTCGGTGCGCTGGTGGTCACGATGCCGGCGTGGCTGGACGGGCTCGAGGTGGAGATCCGGCCGGTCACCGGTCACCTGCACCACCACCACTATCCACATGTCGCGGTCGTGCCGCGGCCGACCGTCGCCGGGATCGTGCACAGTCTCGTCTATCCCGACCTGGCCGCGGGTCGCTACCGGCTCCATCCGTTGCCGGGTGGCGAAGCGGTGCTCGAGGTGGAGGTGGTCGGTGGTGGGGTGACCGAGGCGGTCTGGCCGGCCCGCCCGGGCGGTCACGAATAGTCCCCGCCGAGGCCGGTCCGGGAACCTTTCTTCTTTCTCCCCCGGCCGAACGAATGAGGCTCCAGAGTAGAGGGACAGATCCCCCGATCGGACGGAGTCGACGATGAGGACGGTTCGAGCAGCAAGCGTCGCCCTGGGAGTGAGCCTCGGCCTGGTGCTGTGCGGGATGGCCGCCGGCGCGGCGGCCGACCCGGTGCCGGCGGCCGACCCGCCGCCGGCACCGGGGGCCACCGACATCTGGGCCGGCACCCTGCCAGGTCCCGCCAAGGCGAAGCAGGACGGGGTCACGCTGCGAACGAAGGGCGACACGACCGTCCGGATGTTCACCCTGACGTATCCGGCGGGCTCGGACTCCGGCTGGCATGCCCATCCCGGCATCGTCGTCGCCGTGGTCCGCAGTGGCACCGTGGTACGTCAGGCAGGCTGCCGGATCGAGACGTTCAGCGCGGGCGACTCGTTCACCGAGGTCGGGCCGCACGACGTCCGCAACCTGGGCACGGGGCCCGCCGTGTTGTCGATCACTCAGGTCTTCCCGGTCGGCGACCAGCCGAGGCTCCCGGCCGATCCGCCGGTGTGCAGGCCGCACCCGCACCGCTGAGCCGCCGGGCCGGGGCGAGTGTCGGGCGCCGGGGCTACACTCGCGTCCGTGCCGGGCCGGATCAACGAGGAGGACATCGCGTCGGTCCGCGAACGTGCCCGGATCGACGAGGTGATCGGCGGCTACGTCAGCCTGCGGCCCGCCGGCGGCGGCTCGCTCAAGGGGCTGTGCCCGTTCCACGACGAGAAGACGCCGAGCTTCCAGGTGACGCCCTCGCGCGGCTTCTATTACTGCTTCGGGGCCTGTAGCGAGGGCGGCGACGTCATCGACTTCCTGATGAAGATCGAGAACCTGAGCTTCACCGAGGCGGTCGAGCGGTTGGCCGACCGGGTCGGCATCCAGCTGCGCTACACCGACGACGGGCAGGGTGGGCCGCGGGCCGAGCCGGGCAAGCGGACCCGGCTGCTGGAGGCGATGCGAACCGCGGCGGAGTTCTTCACCGAGCACCTGATGGCGCCCGACGCCGTCGAGGGCCGCAGGTTCTTGTCCCAGCGAGGCTTCGACCGGGCCGCCGCCGAGCAGTTCGGCGTCGGCTACGCGCCGAACGACGGCCGCGCCCTGCTCCGGCACCTGCGCGGCCGCGGCTTCTCCGACGCCGACATCGTGGCGGCGGGCCTGGCCCGCGAGTCCGGCTGGGACTTCTTCCAGGGCCGGTTGCTGTGGCCGATCCGCGACTCCGGCAAGCAGACGGTCGGGTTCGGCGCCCGGCGGCTGAGCGATGCCGATCGGATCCCGGCCAAGTACATCAACACCCCGGAAACCCTGCTCTACAAGAAGTCCCACGTGCTGTACGGGCTGGAGCTGGCCCGGACCGCGATCGGCAAGAAGAACCAGGCGGTGATCGTCGAGGGCTATACCGACGTGATGGCCGCCCACCTGTCCGGGGTGGACACCGCGGTGGCCTCCTGCGGCACCGCGTTCGGCGACGAGCACGCCCGGCTGCTGCGCCGGATGATGGGCAACCTGGACGCGTTCCGCGGCGAGGTCATCTTCACCTTCGACGGCGACGCGGCCGGCCAGGCCGCGGCGCTGAAGGTGTTCGCGCTGGACGCGAGCTTCGTCGCCCAGACCTATGTCGCGGTCGAGCCGACCGGGCTCGATCCGTGCGACCTGCGGCTGGAGCACGGCGAGGCGGCGGTCCGCGAGCTGGTCGCCCGCCGGGTGCCGCTGTATCGGTTCGTGATGGGCAACATCTTGGACTCCTACGACCTCGACCGGGCCGACGGCCGGCTGGCGGCCCTGCGGGCGGCGGCTCCGCTGGTGGCGAGCGTCCGCGACAACGCGCTGGTGGGGGAGTACGTCCGCGAGCTGTCCGGCCAGCTCGGGATGGACGTCGAGGAGGTCCGTCGAGAGGTCTACCGGCTGGCCTCGCGCGCCTCCCGGCGCGGGCCGGCGGAGCCGGAGGACGTACCGCAGCCGCAGCAGCGGGCGCCGAGACCGGTGCTGCCCGACCCGCACGACCGGCTGCTGACGATCGAGCGGGAGACGGCGAAGCTGCTCGTCCAGGCGCCGCACCTGTTCGGCCCCGATCGCGACGGGCTGAGCACGGCCGACTTCACCCATCCGGCGTACGCGGCGGTGTTCACCGCGGTGGAGAAGGCCGCCGCCGCCGAGGCGGCGGACTCGGAGTGGGTGCACGCGGTGTCGGCGGCGTGTGAGTCCGACCCGATCCGGTCACTGGTCGCCGCGCTGGCGGTCGAGCGGATCCCGGTCAGCGGCGAGCCGGCCGTCCGCGACGCGATCGCGTACTCCTCCAAGCTCCAGCTGCTCACCGTGATGCGGAAGATCGCCGAGCTCAAGTCGAAGCTGCAGCGGACCAATCCGGTCGAGCACCCGACCGCGCACCGCCGGATGTTCTCCGAGCTGCTGGCGCTGGAGCCGCGCCGCCAGGAGCTCCAGGCCCGCACTCTGGGGACGATCGACTGAGGGTCGAAGAAGTTATCCACAGATCTTCCTGACGGTCGACACCGGCCCCCCGGTCGGGCCGGAGAGTGTCGGCATGACGACATCCGGCTTTCCACGCACCCCCGCCTCCCCGCTGCTCAGCGCCGACGACGAGGCCCGGCTCGCCCGGCAGATCGAGGCCGGCGTGCTGGCCGCAGCACTGCTCGCCGGGTCCTGCCGGCCCTGGCCCGGCGAGGCCACCGCTCAGGAGCTGGACCTCCTCGCCGCCGAGGGGGAGCGGGCCCGCCGGCGGTTCGTCGCTGCCAACCTCCGGCTGGTCGCGATGGTGGCCGGACAGTTCGCCTCCCGCGCCGGCTCGGGCCGGGCCGAACTGTTCCAGGAGGGCTGCGTCGGTCTGCTGATCGCCGTCCAGCGATTCGATCACCGGCGCGGCTGCCGCTTCGCCACGTACGCGCTGTTCTGGATCCGGGCCACGATCGGTGCCGCGTCGGCCCGGTCACGCGGGGCTGCCGACCTGCCGACGAGCCGGGCCGAGGAACTGCGCGCGCTGCGCGGGCTCGAGGGCGAGCTCGCCCAGCACCTCGGCCGGACCGCGACCACCGCGGAGCTCGCGTCCGCAGCGGGCAAGACCGAGACGTGGGTGGCCGGCATGGTCGGCTATCAGCCGCCCCGGTCGCTGGACGACCTGGACGGCGCGGACTTGGTCGACCCGGCCGGCCCGGACCCGGCCGAGATCATCGGCAGGCGGGACCGGCCTGGACGCGAGCTGCTCAGCCACCTGACCACCCTGGAACGGCGGGTGCTGGAGCGCCGGATGGGCTTCGTGGGCGGCCGGCCGTACAGCTACACCGAGGTGGCTCGCGCACTGGGCGTCACGATCGCCAAGGTGCGGCGGTCGGAGGCGCGTGGGTTGGATCGGCTGCGGGCGGTCTGCCCGCAGGAGGCCGCGACCCAGCTGTGACCGTCGGAACTCCGGCTTCGCCGGCCATCCCTGGCGCTTCACACCCCTCGCGTACGCTCCACGCCCCGGACAGAGGGTGTCAAGCGGCAGTCAGGGGTGTGAAGCGACAGCGGCGGCCGTACGCCGCGGGGTCGGTGGTCGGGCTGCGTTACTGTCGACCGGGTGGCCCTGGCCGAAGAAGCAGGAAACGCGTCGCGAGCGTCTCGTCGAGGCAGCGCCGAGCCGGCCGTGCGAGCGCTGGCGAAGCAGCTGGGGCCCGGCGGCCCGGGCGAGACCGGCACAGGCGAGACCGGCACAGGTGAGACGGGTTGGGGCCGATGAGCCGGGAGCGCTGGTGGGGAAAGGCGCGCGGGCTGCCCCAGCCGGCGTACGAGCGGTGGCGGGAGACGCTGGACGCCGTGCCCGGTCGCCCGGCGCGGATCCTAGCCTGGGCCCGGACCCCGACGGGTTTCTGCATCGGCAGCCCGGCGGTGCTGTCGCTCGGCGACGACTCGGCCTTCAGCCATGTCGGCTGGCACGAGATCGAGCGCGGCGGCTGGAACGCCGAGACGCGCCGGCTGAGCTGGACCCGCTATCCGGGCGAGGACGGGCGGTCCCGGCGCGGCTTCGCCGAACTGGCCGAGCCGGCCCGGTTGCCGGAGCTGTTCCGCGAGCGGGTGGCGGCCAGCATCGTGTTCGAGCGCTTCGTGCCGCTGGTCTCCACCGACGGCGGGATCACCGTCAGCGGGCGGCGCGACCTGGCCGGCGCCGGCGACCGGATCAGCTGGCACGTGTCGCCCGTCCGGGGCACGGACTGGCGCGACGAGGGGGTCCGGGCTGAGGCGGAGCGAGTGCTGGCGCGGATGCGAATGGAGTACGACAGCACTCCGGCGGGCTGGTAAGGTTCCTATCCGCGCCACCGCGGTGGCGGCGGTCCCCTGTAGCTCAATTGGCAGAGCAGCCGGCTGTTAACCGGCAGGTTGTTGGTTCGAGTCCAACCGGGGGAGCAACCATCCCGATGACTTCCGGCCCTCCGGCCCGGAGTCGGGACTCTGCTCCCATGACGAACCGCACCTGCGGGCGGCAGGATGGGACGAACCATGGCCGATCTTGGTGCATTGCCGGAGGACCTCGCGGTCGAGGACCATGCCCGTACGCCGTGGTATGCCACCGCGCCCGGCCGCTTGTTCTGGATCTCGCTCGCGGTCGTTCTGCCGGTGGTCTGGACCGTGATCGCGCTGTCGGCCGGTCCGGCGGACAGCACCGCGACCTACCCGTCGACATCGCGGAACCCGACCGAACACTGGGGCTACCACGGCGGCGTGCCGGTCAACGCGAACTTCGGCCAGCCCGGGCTCCGGCAGACCGGCGGACCGGGCGAGCCGCCGCACGACCGAATAGTCGCGGTCTCCAACGCATCCGGCGACCTGGTCCCGCTCGAGGAGTGGGTGAGCGGTCGGACCACCGGGGTCCGTGCCGAGGGAGAGCACGTCGACTATCTGGTCGAGCGCTCCGACGGACATCTGGAGACGATCGCGGTCACGTTGACGCCCTATCCGTTCCTGGCGGCGGCGGCGCAGAATCTCACCACGCTGCCGCTGCCGCTCTGTATGGCCGCAGCCGGGGCGTTCGTCTTCTGGCGACGCCCGCGCGACCCGGCGGCCGCCACGATGCTCGCGGCGTCGACCTTCGTTGCGATGGGCAGCACGTCCTTTCCGCTGGGCGTCCAGGTGATCGACCTGGCCGGCGGTCGCGGGGTGTGGCCGCACGTCGTTGGCGATATCAGCAATACGTTCGCCTGGGGCTCGGTGCTGCTGTTCGCGCTGCTGTTCCCGAGTCCGAACCCGGCCATCATGCGACACCGCTGGCTGATCGCGGCGCCCTACGTCGCGATGTTCGCCCTCTACGGCGTGACCGTGTTGATCGGGATGGCGGGGGCGACGTCGCCCCTGCGCCGGCTCGAGGTGCTGGTCAGTGTCTCCTCGACCGCGGCGAAGGCAACGCTGCCGCTCGTGGCGATCGCGCTGCTGTACTCCTATCGCACGACGCGCGCCCGGGAGCACAAGCTGGCGATCCAGATCGTGCTCGTCGGCCTCGTGCTGACGATGATCGCCTACCTGCTGCTCGGGCAGCTGCCGAATCTCCTGGTCGGGCCGGCACTGATCCCGTGGCGGTTCCAGCCGTTGGCGCTCGGAATCCTGCTGCTGGCGGTCGCGGTAGCCGTGTTGCGGTTCCGGCTGTTCGAGATCGACGTCATGATCCGACGCTCCCTGCTCGCAGCCGCCGTCGCCGGCTCGGTCGCACTGGTCTTTCTGTTCGTCGCGATCTCGGTCGGCCAGCTGCTCGAGCAGGTCGGCCGCGCCGGGATGATCCAGGCCCGGGTGCTGCCGGTCTCCGCCCTGGTGCTCGGTGGCGCCGTGGGAGCAGGCCTGATGCCACTGGCCCGGATCATGCGGCGCAAGCTCGGCAAACTCGCCTATGGCGACCGCGAGAACCCCTTCCAGGTCGTCTCGCAGTTGCGCCAGATGGACATGTACGACACCACCCGCGACACGCTGGCCGGGGTGCTGTCCACCCTGTCGGGCACTCTTCACCTGTGCTTCGCGTCGATCGAGATCGACCTGCCCGATGCCGACGACATCACCGTGACGATCGGTGAGACCACTCGCCCGCCGACAGTGGTGATCTTGACCGCAGGCGGCGAGGAACTCGGTCGGCTGAGCCTCGATGTCGCGGCCAGCCGCGAGCCGCTTGGAGCACGTGATCGTCGGTTGCTGGACGAGGTCGCCGCTCAGGTCGGAGCCGTGGTGCAGAGTCTTCGGCTGAACACCGAACTCAAGCGATCCCGAGGGCGGATCATCGCCGCCCGAGAGGAGGAACGACGACGGATCCGCCGTGATCTACACGACGGCCTCGGTCCGTCACTGGCCGCCCAGTCGATGCAGCTCGAAGTGGCCCGCGACCTCGTTCGAGTGGATCCGGCGGCTGCCGACGAGCTGCTCGGCCGGTTGCTGAACTCGACCAGGCTCGAGATCGCCGAGATCCGCCGCCTGGTCGACGAGCTACGCCCGCGGATCTTGGACCAGCTGGGTCTCGTCTCGGCCATCCGCCAGCTGACGGCGAACTTCGACACCCCGGGCGGATCATCCGGCGATGGCGGCCGGCTCGAGTGGTCGATCGAGGCCGACGACGTCGAGCCGCTTCCGGCCGCGGTCGAGGTCGCGGCCTACCGCATCGTCGCCGAAGCCGTGAACAACGTCGTCCGGCACAGCCGGGGCAGCCGCTGCTGGATCACGCTGAGCCGCTCGGCCGGGATGCTCGACGTGACGGTCGCCGACGACGGCGTCGGGCTGCCCGAGCGGGTGGCCGCCGGAGTGGGCACCAGCTCCATGCGCGAGCGAGCGGACGAGATCGGTGGCACCTTCGAGGCGTCGGCCCGGGCGCCCTCCGGCACGATGATTCACGTTCGGCTGCCCCTGGACGACCGAGAGGAGATTCGTGATGAGCGACCCGCTACGCGTGCTGATCGTGGATGATCACCCCGCCTTCGTGGAGGGGCTCAAGATCCTGCTCACCTCCGCACCCACCGTCGAGGTGATCGCCGCGGCGCAGAACGGCCGCGAGGCGGTCGATCGAGCCGCGGAGTTGCAGCCCGACGTGATCTTGATGGATCTGCACATGCCTGCCATGAACGGGATCGAGGCGACGCAGCTGATCGTCGACACCTCGCCGCACATCGCCGTGTTGGTCCTGACCATGTTGGAGGACGACGACTCGGTGTTCTCGGCCATGCGGGCGGGGGCGCGCGGATACCTGCTCAAGGGGGCAAGCCGAGCGGAGATCGTCCGTGCGGTCGCGGCGGTCGGTGACGGGGAGGCCATCTTTGGGCCGGGGATCGCGGAGCGGGTGCTGGGCTTCTTCGCCCGCGGCGAGAGTGTCCGGGCGGCAACGGGAGCCTTTCCCCAACTCACCGAACGGGAACGCGAGATCCTCGGCCTGATCGCAGCCGGCAAGGACAACAGTGAGATCGCCCAGGAGCTGTATCTGTCGCTGAAGACCGTGCGCAATCACGTCTCGAACATCTTCACCAAGCTGCAGGTGGCCCATCGAGCCCAGTTGATCGTGATGGCCCGGGAGGCCGGCCTCGGCCGGGGCGGTGATCGTCCGAGACCCGGAGGCGCCGACCGACCCACCCGGGCGGCACCGACCGTTCAGCCGGGTGCCTCGCGCCAGTAGTGGTACAGGAGGACCGCGGTCACACCGGCCAGCGGGTGCCAGACAACCGCATGGGGCTGCCAGAGCGTGTCCGGGTCGCACAACGCTGCGCCGGTCCGGGAGAGATACCAGAATGCGGCTGCGATGCTGATGCTGCCCAAGGCGGTCAGCCAGAGGGCAATGGTCTTCGGCCGGCCCAGCATGACGGTGCCCGACGCGACCCAGCTGCCGATCTCGAGCAGGAAATACACGGCGACGAGCACGCTGACGACGGCCACGGCAGCGCCGTCAGACTTCCAGCAGATCTGGGTGATCATGGCGGCCGTGACGAGCGCGATGTAACCGACCCAGAATCGAGCGACGCTCGGAGACAATCGATAGGCCGTGTAGCAGATCAGATAGCCGACGAACATATACATCGACAATCCGTCGATATAGCCTCCCCATTCCTCGAGTGACGCGTGAAACCACATACTGCCCAGCCCGAGAAGGAGCACCGCGAACACATAGAGATCGGCGAGCGGATTCGCCGAGGTGATCAGATTGCGGTCTACGCGAGCCGAACGGTCCCGGCTGAGCCGGACGGCGACGTAGAGCGAGGTGCCCAGCGCGTACAGGTTGAACCACGTGTTGGCTGGCTGACGGACGCCGGGTGCCCCAGCGAGGACGGCGCTCGGGTCGAAGCGCTCGCAGAAGCATCCATCGGGGATCGACAGGGTGCATCGGTCAGGACGACCCGGCCAACCGTGTCCGGCCACGACCAGGAAAGTGCCCAGGACGGCCACCGACGCGCCGGCCCAGACGATGATGCTCCGCGCGGAGGTAGGTGGCATCGCGGGACGTCACAGCGCTGGCGTGGCCCGGCCGCCCTGGACGACATGGACGGCGCGGGCCGACCGGCGGTGACGATATCGGGGTCGGATCAGCAGATTCGTCGGGATCTGAGCTGGTGTCATGGGGCCCTCCAGGGGATACGCTCCGTGTTTTCCTGGGCCCAATTTTCTCGTCCGGCCGGACCGGGATCATGAGGCAGATGTCCCGCATTTCCGGGAAATGAGGTCGGGACGCGAGCCCGATGAAACAACGGCGTTTGGCGTTCATTCTGGTTGCCAGGAAGTGCCGTCGAAATCCTGAGGAGAATTCCCATGAACGTCACAATGCAACGCATTCCGAGCCGGCTGCGCGTGCTGATCGTGCTGGTTGCGGGTGCCTTTGTCATCGGCCTGCTGAGTTTCGCCCACCCGCCGGCAGCACTGGCGTCCTGCAGCACGCCGTCGATGGCCGGAGCGTGGCAGAACATCGACCCCAACACCCGTTCTCTCACGCGCGTGAGCGTCGGCTTCGAGTGCGGGGACCAGGTCCTGTGCGACACCGACGGACACTGCACCGGGGGCGATTCCTACTTCACCCTGCATCCGTATGGCAAGTGCCATCCCAGCGACTGCGATTGGGGAGCCCGGCGCGCCCAGGACATGGGCAGCGGCTGGCAGCGCGCCACGTTCTCCTACAGCTGGGCCACCAAGTACGTCTGGGTGAAGACCTACACCTACGGCGGCCGGCTCTATCTGCGGGTCTACACCTGGACCGACTACACGGCGGCGGACGGTCGCACCGACTACAGCACCGACGAGTGGATGCTGAAGTAGCCGCCGCACCGGGGGATGCGGAAGGTGCGACAGCGGACAGGGGCCATCAAAGGCTCCAGGACGAGTAAGGTACGGGCCGTTCTCGCGCTCAGCGAGGACGGCCCGTTCGATGACGAACGGAGTCTGAGCGGGCTGCGTCGTGCCTCCGTGAACCAGGCGGCGCCCGGCCCTACCGTGTTCTCGTCAGCTCTGACCAGGAGTTCAGCATGTCCACTGCGACCTCACCCATCCAGCAACTCACCAAGACGACCTCGATCCTGACCATCGCCTCCGGCGCCATCGCCTTGTTGTTCGGCATCCTGGTGATCGTCTTCCCCAAGACCAGCCTGCTGGTGATCGGAGTCCTGTTCGGTCTCCAGCTGATCATCACCGGCATCATCCGGTTGATCGTCGGCATCACCGACAAGAGCCTGGAAGGCTGGGAGAAGGGCCTGACCATCACGTTCGGCGTGCTGGTCGCCATCGCCGGCATCTTCTGCCTGAAGAACCCGGCCCTGTCGATCCTCACCCTGCTCGTCGTGCTGGCCATCGGCTGGTTCGTCGACGGCGTGATGAACATCGTCGTCGGCGCCCAGAACCCCCGTGGCGAGCGGCTGTGGAAGATCGTGATCGGTGTGGTCTACCTTCTCGGCGCGATCGTGCTGCTGGTCTCGCCGGTGACGTCGGTGGTCGTGCTCGCGCTGCTCGGCGGCTGGATCCTGGTCGCGTTCGGTGTCGTCACCCTGATCGCCGGGATCATGGGTCTGCGCGCCGTGGGCAAGATGGCCTGACGCCCACCGACCCTGGTCGGCGCAGGCTCAATCGCGGTGACTCGCCGCCAGGTCGTCGAGGAAGACCTTGGCCCAGTGCTCGATGTCGTTCTCGAACACCTGGCGGCGCATGATCCGCATCCGGCGCGACTTGGTCCGAGGCGAGTCGTGGATCGCCTCGAGGATGCGCTCCTTCAGTGCGTTGATGTCGTACGGGTTCACCAGGTATGCCTGACGCAGTTCCTTGGCCGCGCCGGCGAACTCGCTGAGGACCAGGGCGCCGTCGCTCTCGGCCCGGCAGGCGACGTACTCCTTGGCGACCAGGTTCATCCCGTCCCGCAGCGGCGTGACGACCATGACATCGGCCATCCGATAGAGCGCCGCCATCTCTTCCCGCGGGTAGGACGAGTGCAGGTACGTGATCGGCGGCCGGCCGTAGCGCCCGACGTCGCCGTTGATCCGGCCGACGAGCCGGTCGATGTCGTCGCGCAACTTGCGGTACTGGTCGACCCGCTCCCGGGACGGGGTGGCCACCTGGACGAACGCGGCCTTGTCCGCGTCGAGCGCGCCGTCGGCGATCAGCTCACCGAACGCCTGGATCCGCTGCGGCAGACCCTTGGTGTAGTCGAGCCGGTCGACGCCGAGCAGGATGGTCTCCGGATCGCCGAGGTCGGAGCGGATCTCGGCGGCCCGTTCGGCGGTCTCCGGCGACCGGGCGAGCTGGTCCAGTCCGGTCGCGTCGATGGCGATCGGGTAGGCCCGGGCGATCACGGTCCGTCCCTCCGGCATCTGGATCCGGTCCCGCCGGGTCTCGTAGTGCAGCCGCTGACGGACCAGCCGGAGGAAGTTCTGCGCGCCGCCGGGGAGCTGGAAGCCGACCAGATCGGCGCCGAGCAGACCCTCGATCAGCTGGTTGCGCCAGGGCAGTTGCTGATAGAGCTCGGTCGGCGGGAACGGGATGTGCAGGAAGAAGCCGATTCGCAGGTCCGGCCGCAGCTGTCGGAGCATCTGGGGCACCAGCTGCAGCTGGTAGTCCTGCACCCAGACCAGGGCGTCGGTCTCCGCCACCTCCGCGGTCCGCTCGGCGAACCGCTGGTTCACCGTGCGGTAGGCGACCCACCAGTCCCGGTGGAACTCGGGATGGGCGATCACGTCGTGGTACAGCGGCCACAGCGTCGCGTTGGAGAAGCCCTCGTAATAGTGCTCGACCTCCTCGGTGGACAGCGGCACCGGGACCAGCTCCATCCCGTCGCTGTTGAACGGGTCGAGCTCCTCGTCGGGTGCGCCGTGCCAGCCGACCCAAGCACCCTCGTGCGAGTGCATGATCGGCTCGAAGGCGCTGACCAGGCCACCGGGGGACGTACGCCAGTCGACGCTGCCGTCCGGCAACTCGATCCGGTCGACCGGAAGCCGGTTGGCCACCACGACGAACGATGCGGTCTGGGGTCGAGCGGCCTTCGGCTTGCGCTTCTGACTCGAACCAGAACTCATCCACCAACCTCCGTCGCTTCCCCCACGACCCTAGCCGGGCCGCGCGCCCCGATCACCAGTACCCAAGTCGCCGCCCCGTGCAACACCCGGCGAGCGCCGTCTGGCAGGCTCGCCTCATGAGCCCGACCAGGCCGCAGTCCGGCGTCGGTGGACAGGCGTACGAGGCGATCCTGGTCCGGCCGTCGGAGACGCTCGTGGCGGTCGACTTCGACGGCACGTTGGCCCCCATCACCGACGACCCGGAGCAGGCGTACGCCGACCCGGTCGCCGTCGCCGCGCTCGGCCGGCTGGGGGCCCTGGTCGGCCAGGTGGTGGTGATCACCGGCCGGCCGGCCCGGACGGCGGTCCGGCTCGGCGGCTTCGATCGAGTACAGGGACTGGACCGGCTGGTGGTGCTGGGCCAGTACGGCGTCGAACGCTGGGACGCGGCCACGGGGGAGTACGTCCTCCCGCCCGAACCCGAGGCGATCACCACCGTGCGCGAGGAGTTGCCGGGGCTGCTGGCCGACCTCGGCCTGGACCGGGTCCGGATCGAGAACAAGGGCCGCGCGATCGGCGTGCACACCAGGGAGCTGCGGGACCCGGCGGCGCTCCGCCGGCTGGAAGGCCCGATCCGCGATCTGGCCGAGCGCCACGGACTGCACGTCGAGCCGGGCAAGAGCGTGCTGGAGATCCGCGCGCCCGGCATCGACAAGGGCGACGCGCTGCGCCGGATCGTGGTCGAGGTCGGCGCGCGTCAGGTGGTCTTCGCCGGCGACGACCTCGGCGACCTGCCCGCCTTCCGGGCCGTCGAGCAGCTCCGGACCGAGGGCGTGGACGGGTTGCTGATCTGCTCCGCCTCGCACGAGGAGGACGCGCTGACCGAGATCTCCGACCTGGTCCTGGACGGCCCGGCCGGCGTGGCGGAGTGGCTGAGCGCGCTCGCCGCCCGGCTGGAGCGGGACCGGCCGGCGAGTGATGGGCCCGCCGGGAACTGAACCACTATGATCGGGACCCGCCCGGCCTCCCGGGTCCTGTCGGGGCGGTAGCTCAGCCGGTCAGAGCAGGGGACTCATAATCCCTGGGTCGCGGGTTCGAGCCCCGCCCGCCCCACGCAATCCCCAGCCCGGGTGCGGGCCGGCAAGAGAGCGGACCCCCGAAAATCCGCCCCTCGTCGGCCGGAACCTGCCGTCGCCGCGCTCTGGCTGTCGCCCGGAGTCGTAACGAGGGGCGGATTTTCGGGTCGTGCCGAGGTCCCTAAGCGAAAACCTCAGCTGTGGACCGTCTCCGCGGCCCGGCGGAAGCCCTCGTTCTCGGTGGCGATGGTCTTCAGCAGCCGTCGGCCGAGCAACCTGCCGACGACTCCGGCCAGTGGCCCGGCGAGCTCGATCTCCAGGGTGTTCCGGCAGCGCCCGTCGCCGGCGGCGGCGAGCCGGTGCGAGGCGGTCATCCGCAGCCCGGCAGCGCGGGTCTCCCAGACGAACAGTGATTCGGGCTCGAGCGCGGTCACCGTCCAGACCCGCGCGGGCTGACCCGGCTGTTTGATCCTGGCCCGGCTGCCGGGCTGGAGCGGTCCGTCGTCGAGCCGCTCGACCGCGGTCATCGTCGGAGTCGTGTCGGGCCACGCCTCGACGTCCATGGTCAGGTTCCAGACCCGCTCGACGGGCGCGTCGATGATCAGCTCGTGCGAGATCGCCATGACCGGAACTGTACCATTTGGTACATGTGGCCTGCTAGAGTCCGGGCCGATGACTTCCCCTCGTGACGAGCTGCTCCGGCGAGTCGTGGCCGATGTCGCCGCCCACGGCCTCGGCGACCGCAGCCTGCGTGAGCTGGCAGCCGCCGTGCACAGCTCGCACCGGATGTTGCTCTATCACTTCGGCTCGCGCGACGGTCTGGTCGCCGCGGTGGTCGAGTTCGTGGAGTCCGACCAGCGCCGGGTGCTGGCCGAGCTGGCCGTGGAGTCCGAGACGCCGGCCGAGCTGATCCGCCGGCTGTGGCGGCGGGTGAGCGCGCCCGAGGTGCTGCCGTTCGTCCGGCTGTTCTTCGAGACCGTCGCGCACCGCGGCGCGGCCGACCTGACCGCGCCGTGGATCGAGGAGTCGGCGCCGATCACGGAGCGGTTCGGGCTGCCGTTCGATCCGGCCGAGATCCGGCTCGGCGTTGCGGTCACCCGCGGGCTTCTGGTGGACGTCATCCTCACCGGTGACGTCTCGGCCGCAACCGAGTCGCTCGAACGGTTCATCGAGCACTGGCAGTCCGCGGTGACCCCGGCCGAGGGCGGCTGAACCGCGCGGTCGCCGGCCTCGTCTGACCAGGCATGACCAGATCCCCCAGAACGACGGCGTTCGGCGCGCTGGTTGCCTCCGCCGTCCTGCTCGCCCCCGCGCTGTCGGCCCCGACCGCCGAGGCGCACCCTCGCCCCCACCAGCCCACCGCGTACGTCCTCAGCGGCGATCCGGGGGGCAGCAAGTTCGAGGGCATCGGCTACGACCGGCGCTCGGCGGACTTCTACGTCTCCGAGACCACCGGCGGCGAGATCCACCGCGGCAACGTCGGCCGAGCGGCGACCACCGAGTGGCTCGCCGGCGACGGCACCGACGGCCGCTACACCGCCCGCGGCGTCACCGTCGACAGGGCCGGTCGGGTCTACGTCGCCGGCGGGCCGAACGGCATCGACCACCCGGGTGCGCCCGACCTATGGGTCTACGACCGTGGTGGTCGGCTGCTCACCGCGCTCAGCACCGGCCGGCCGAACGTGTTCCTCAACGATGTCGCGATCGGGCCGGACGGCGCCGCATACTTCACCGACACCAACACGCCGCGGATCTTCCGGCTCGCCCGCGGCCGCACCGGCTGGCAGGTCGGGGTCTGGTCCGACGCGAGCGGCACCGTCGCGCAGGGCGCCGGCTTCAACTTCAACGGCATCGTGGCGACTGCGGACCGGCGGGCACTGCTGGTCGTGCAGAGCAACACCGGCATCCTGTGGCGTTTCGACCTGCGGTCGCGCCAGGCGAGCCGGGTCGACACCGGCAGCGCGGACCTGACCAGCGGCGACGGACTCGTCCTGCGCGGGCACCGGCTCAGCGTGGTCCGCAACTTCCCGCGCCGGCTGGTCACCCTCGATCTCTCGCGGCACTGGCGGGTCGGCACCCAGGTCGCCGACGTCGCCACTCCGCCGGATCGGGTGCTGACCACGGCCAAGATCGCCCGGGGCCGGCTGCTGGCGGTGGACAGCAAGTTCGACGAGACCGTGGCCCAGCCGCCGTACGAGGTCATCGTCCTTCCCCTGCCCTGAACGGCGCGGCGGTCCGGCCCCGACCCCGGGACCGGACCGCCGTTTTGCCCGAGTGACTACCCGCGCCCGAACGGGCTCGGTTGCCCCTTCGCCGCCCGCGCAGCCTTGACCAGCGCAGGCTGGCTGGCAGCATCCTCACCGAGGTCGGAGCCCTCGGTGAAGGGCTGATCGTCACCGATGCACTTCTTGCCGACCGCCGGAAGCTTGCCGGCCACCAGGTAGGCGTCGAGTGCGTTGTCGACACAGGCCGAGGTGCCCTGGGCGGTGTGCCCCCAGTTGTCGCTGGTCAGCAGCCGGCTGTTCGGCATCAGCTTGGCGACCTTCACCGCGCTGTCGTAGTTCGTGATCGGATCCCAGAGCGAGCCGACCACCAGCACCGGCTTGGCCGTCGCCCTGTCGAATGGCCCGCGATAGGCGTCCTCGTCGGTCGCGGTCCAGGTGTTGGTCGCGCAGGTCAGCCCCTGCGCCGCCAGCGCGCGGCCGAAGTACTTCACCCGCTTGTCGGCGGCATTCCCGTACGCGGGCCAGTCGTCCGCGCTCTTCGGGGCGTACGCCCCGTCGGTGCACTGCACGGCGTAGAAGGAATCGTCCCCGTTGTAGTACGGGAAGCCGGCTCGGATCGGCCCCTTCTTCCCGTCCAGCCGGGAGATGCTGGCGCGCAGCGCCTTGACCGCGTTGGTCCGCGACGCCGCCCGCACCTTGGCGTTCGACGGCGGTTCGGTGAGGATGATCAACTGCGACAGCATGTCCGCGATGGCCGCCGGCCCGTCGGTGTAGTACAGCAGGCCGAGCGTGTTCGCGATCATGTCCGCGTAGCTGAAGGTGAACACCTCGCCGGTGTCGGGATCGGTCTCGGTCAGCGGCTTCTTCTTCAGCCGCTGCGCGATCAGGTCGAAGTTCTTCACCGGGTCGCCGGGCGCGAACGAGCACAACTGGCCGCCGGCCCGGTCGCACCGCTTCAATAGCTCGATCAGCGAGCGATAGCTGCCCTCCGCGGACCTGACCCGCTCGTAGGTATAGAGGTTCGCGGTTGCCTTGGTGCCGACCCAGCCCTGCGGGTCGATCACGCCGTCGATCGCCAGGGCCCGGAAGCGGTCCGGGAACATGTTGGCGTACACCTCGCCGAGATAGCTGCCGTAGGAGAAGCCCAGATAGCTCAGCTTCTTGTCGCCGACCGCCCGTCGCATCACGTCCATGTCCCGGGCGACCTGCGCCGTCGACATGGCCGCGGACAGCGGCTTGCCCGAGCTGGAGCAGGCCTTGCCGAGCGCCTTGAAGTAGGCCGGCCAGGCCTTGTTCTCGGCCGTGGTGACCGGGAACGCGACCCCCGGGAACTTGGCGAACGCCAGCTGCTGATCCCGGAAGCTGCGGAAGCACTGGACGTTGTCGCTGTAGCCGATGCCGCGCGGATCCATTCCGACGATGTCGAACCGGTCCCGCATCGCGTCGGAGGCCCAATAGTCGGCGAACAGGGCGAAGTCGGCGGCCGATCCGCCGGGCCCGCCGGGGTTGACGAACAGGCTGCCGATCTTGTGCTTCTGATCGCGGGCCTTGACCCGGATCAGAGCCAGCTCGACGGTCGCGCCCTTCGGCTGGTCGTAGTCGAGCGGCACCTTGGCGGTGGCGCACTCGATGCCGGTTCCGGCGCACTCGAACCAGTCCAGCTTGGGTGTCTTGACCGAGTCGACGCGGTGCTTCTCGACCGCCGACGTGGCGTCGGCCGCGGAGGCGGCCGGCGCCGCCAGCCCGGCGCCGGCCAGGCCGAGGCTGAGCAAGAGGGCCGTGCCGACGAACACTCGTCGTCGGAGTCCGGCGCGGGGGATACCAGGGACCATGGAGGGGATCCTTTCGGAGGGACAACAGCCCCGCGCAGCTGTTGCGCGGTCGCCCCAAGATCCCAGCAGGTCGGCGTGTCACCGAAAGCTTTATCCGGCAACCGTTTCAAATCGAGACCGCAGCGTTACCAACGGTTGCGGGCCGCCGCCGAGCGGCGACGATGGTGGCGATCAGGAACGCCACTCCGAGCAGGGCGGTGACCGAGGCCAGCAGGTGCTGGGACCACGTCCAGGTCAGCTCGACGTCGGCACCGCCCGGCAGCCGCTGGAACGGCGCGACCACGACCCAGCCGACGAACAGCAGGCCCAGCACCCGGATCCAGATCGGCAGCCGTGGCTCGGCGCGTTCCAGCCGGCCGCCGGGTCGGGCCACGGCCGGTGCGCGGTCCAGCAGGCAGACCGCCAGCGGAACGATCCAGACGAAGTGGTGCAGCCACGAAACCGGGGAGGCGAGCAGCCCGGCGATGCCGCACAGGCTGACGGCGAACCGGACGTCGCCGAGCCGGTGCCAGCGGACCGCCGCCCAGACCCCGAGTGCCGCGACCAGCGCTGACAGCGCCAGCCCGGCCAGCGCCGCACCCCGGCCGAGCCCGAAGACCCGGACGACGTCGGCGTACACGGTCTGGTTGGTGTAGTAGATCAGGCTGTGCCCCAGGCCGGTGTCGCCGTGCGCGAGCCGTCCCCAGAAGTCCAGCGACACCGCCGGCGCGACGGCGAAACTGAGCAGCGTGACCGCGGCGCCGCTGACCGTGCACGCGATCGCCGCCCGCCACTTGCGGACCGCCAGCAGATAGATCAGGAACAGGCCGGGGGTGAGCTTGACGGCGGCCGCGATGCCGGTGAGGACGCCCTCCGGCAGCCAGCGCCGCCCAGCACGTGACCGCCCGCCGAGCAGGCGCGGCCCGGGCGCGAGGTCGAGGAACACCAGCGCCACCAAGAAGATGCCGACCTGGCCGAACGCGAGCGTCTGGGTCACCGGCGTGACCAGGAATACCGTGGCGGCGGACACCAGGCTCAGCAGCCAGCCGTGTAGCCCGCAGCGGTGCAGCACGGCGATGATCGCCAGGGCGCCGGCGATCGTCCAGCCGATTTCCACCACGGCCTGCGGCAGCGCGGCCAGCGGGACGGCGAGCACGGCCGCGAACGGCGGATAGAGGAACGGCAGCGAGCCGGGCAGGTGATAGATGTCGCCGCCGGTGGCCAGCGTGGCGCCGGCCAGCCGGTAGACGCCGAGGTCGACCATCACCGGGTGCCAGGGCAGCAGGGTGCCGCCGGGGAAGGTGGTGGCGCCGACGTACAGAGCGGCGAGGACGGGCAACGCGCCGACGCCCAGCGCGCCCAGCAGCCGGCGCAGGACGCCACCGACACCGATCGCGTCCGGGGTGCGGGCGGCCTCGGTACGGTCGCCGGTGGCGGCCGTCATCGCAGCCAGCCGAGGATCGTCCGCCCGACCCCGGAGTCGGCGTTGCTCGGCACGCTCGGATATCGCCCGCGCAGCGACGGGTGGGCGTTGGCCACGATGTGCGGCATCCCCACCCAGGACAGCATGTCGACATCATTCGGCATGTCGCCGAACCCGGCAACGTCGGCCGCGTCGATCCCGAGCTGGGTGCAGCAGTACGCGAGCATGCTCGCCTTGGTCACGCCGCCGGCGCTGATCTCCAGCAGGCCGGCCTCGCCGAGCTCGGGCCGGGTGAAGCCGGAGTGGGTGGGTTGGAGCGCGTCGCCGAGCAGTGGGCCGATCAGCTCCAGCAGCCGCTCCGAGCCCATCCTCGGGTGTTGCACCAACAGCTTGACGTGATCGCCGCGGGTGGCGAGCTCGTCGATGTCGGCGACGCCGACACCGTGCAGGGCGGCGGCATCGGCCGAGCGCACCGCGGCCAACAAGACGTAGCGCTCGTCGTGGCCGAAGTCCATCCCCGACTCCAGCGCCAGCGCTGCCTCCGGCACCGTCGTCCGGGTGACCTCGATCGCCCGGCGCAGCTCGTCGGTGTCGAGGCAGGTGCGTTGCAGCGTCTCCCCGTTGGCCTGGTCCCACAGAACCGCCCCGTTGCTGGCGATGACGATCGGGTGCGCGCCCGGCAGGTCGGCGATCACGTCCAACCAGCGGACCGGGCGTCCGGTGGCGAAGACGACCGGGATGCCGGCGGCCTGGGCGGACTTGACCGCGGCGGCGTTGAGATCGCTGACCGTGCCGTCGGGGGAGAGGAAGGTCCCATCCAGGTCGCTGACGATCAGCCGCGGCCGCCGCTGCTGCCCGGCGCTCACAGCCGCGAGTCGGGCGACGGACTGTTGGCCGGCGCGCCGGAGTCCGTCGGGGTGGGTTGGCCGCTGCCGCTCTGGGTGCCGCTCGGCGACGGCGAGCCGCTGCTGGGGGAGCCGGACGGTCCGCCGGACTGCGAGGCCGACGGCGAGCCCGACTGCGATCCGCTGGGCGAGCCGGACTGCGATCCGCTCGGTGCACCGGACTGCGGCGAGGAGGACGCGGGCGGCGGGCTGCCGGAGCCGCCGGTCGGGGTCGGCGGCGTCTCGGGCGGCATGTTGCGGAAGATGAGGATGGCGATCAACACCGCCAGCGCGGCCAGCAGGAGCATCAGCAGCCACGACACGAGGATGGTGCGCCAGCCGGCCCTGGTGAACCGGCCGGGCCAGGGCAGCGGCCAGAGCCGGGCGAGACCGGGCTTGACCTTGTCGATCCAGTAGTGGTGGTAGTCCGGCCCGGCGGGCGTGCCCTGTGGCGCCAGACTGGCCAGCTGCACCTCGTCCAGGATCCGTCCGGCCTCGGCCGCGGCGGCCGGCGAGCCGTCGAAGGCCAGCGCCACCCACGGCGCGACCAGACGCTCGTCCGGCGCCACCGGGTCGTCGTCGGTGGAGCTGAACTTCCGGCCGAGCCGGCCGTAGTCCTGGCCGTGCCCGCCGCGAGCCAGCACCGTGTCGATGTGCATCGCGTTGACCACGCCGGCCAATCGGTCGCGGGCCGCCGCGTCGCCGGCGGCGCCGTCGGAGAGCAGCACGACCATCGCCGGAGTGCCGTCGCCGTCGTGGGCGGTGTAGGCGACCCCGGACTCGCGTGCGGTAAGCCGGGCGTCGAGCCAGAAGTCGCCGATCCGCGGCGGGTCGTCCGACAGCAGCGGACTGACCGGGACGTACGAGTGATTTTCGTACGGCGGCTGCTGAGGCCCTTCGTACGGAGGCGTCGTCATCGGTGCTATCTCATCATCTCGTCGGGACCCGGCGGCTCAGGAAGCTTACCCGGGGGTCGAGCCCACGCCGCGGTTCAGCGCTGCATCGTGATCGGCCTGAGCGGACGGGTATCGTCAAGGGGTCCGCGCGAGTCGTCGAGTCGACCGGCTGACCAGCCCAGAGAGCCGTCCCAGGAGATTTCACCTTGAGCAGTCCGTCGTACGGCCAGCCCGGGCCTGCCGCGGTGCAGCAGCAGCCGCGTGGGAGCAACCCGTCGTCGGGTGGACAGCCGACCGCCAACCAGCAGACCGCGAAGCTGCTCGGCGAGGCGATCGCCCAGGTCCAGCGGGTCATCGTCGGCCAGGAGCACATGGTCGAACAGCTGATGGTCGCCCTGCTCGCCAAGGGCCACTGCCTGCTGGAAGGTGTCCCCGGCGTGGCCAAGACCCTCGCGGTGCGCAGCTTCGCGACCGTCGTCGGCGGCAACTTCGCCCGGATCCAGTTCACCCCGGACCTGGTGCCGTCCGACATCGTCGGCACCCGGATCTACAAGGCGAGCGAGGAGACCTTCGACGTCGAGCTCGGCCCGGTCTTCGTGAACTTCGTGCTGGCCGACGAGATCAACCGAGCCCCGGCCAAGGTGCAGTCGGCGATGCTGGAGCTGATGGCGGAGAAGCAGGTCTCCATCGGTGGCCACACCCATCCGGTGCCGGAGCCGTTCATCGTCATCGCCACCCAGAATCCGATCGAGTCTGAGGGCGTCTACCCGCTGCCCGAGGCCCAGCGCGACCGCTTCCTGCTCAAGGTCGACGTCGGCTACCCCCGCGGCAACGAGGAGTTCGAGATCCTCCGCCGGATGAGCGTCGACCCGCCGACCTCGCAGCCGGTGCTGAACCCGGAGCAGATCATCGACCTGCAGAAGCAGGCCTCGGACGTGTTCGTGCACAATCTGGTGGCCGAATACATCGTCCGGCTGGTGCTGGCGACCCGGGCGCCGGCCGAGTTCAACATGCCCGACCTCGCGTCGGTGATCCAGATCGGCTGCAGCCCGCGCGCGACGCTCGGCCTGGTGGCGGCGGCCCGCGCGCTGGCCCTGATCCACGGCCGCGACTACGTCTTGCCGACCGACGTCCAGGCGGTGGCCAAGGACGTGATGGCGCACCGGCTCGTGCTCGGCTTCGACGCGGTGGCCGACAACATCAACCCGGCCCAGGTGGTGGAACGGATCGTGGCCATGGTGCCGCCGCCGACTCCGGTCTGGAACGCCCCGGCCCAGCCCCAACACGGTCAGGCCCAACACGGTCAGGCCCAGCCGAATCACCAGCAGTCGGCCAACAACACCCGGCGCTACGACCAGCCCGCTCCCGGCGGCTTCCCGCCGCCGAGTGGCAACCCGTACGGATCTGGTCCGAACAACCAGTTCGGCCAGTCCAACTACAGCTGAGGTGCGCTGAGTGACGTCCGCCTCCTCCGGCGCTCCGAACTTCCCGGCACCCAGCGGTCCGCCGGCCTACCCGGCGCCGTCCGGACCACCGGCCATGTCTGCGTACGGGGCCACCGCCTCGGTGGTCGGCGAGCCGACCCGGCCCACGATCCCGCTGAACAAGCTGGCGCCCGAGGCGGCGCTGCGCCGGCTCGAGCTGGCCATCGTGCGGCGGCTCGAGGGTTATCTGCACGGCGATCATCTCGGCCTGCTGCCCGGACCCGGCAGCGACGCCAACGACGCCCGGGTCTACCAGCCGGGCGAGGACGACGTACGCCGGATCGACTGGGCGGTGACCGCCCGGACTACCGTGCCGTACGTCCGGGACACCATCGCCGACCGCGAGCTCGAGGTGTGGGCGCTGCTCGACGTCACCCCGTCGATGAACTGGGGCACCGAGGGCGTCACCAAGCGCGATCTCGGCATTGCCGCGGTGGCGACCATCGGGTTCCTCAGCCAGAAGATGGGCGACCGGTTCGGCGGCTACGTGATGCGACCCGACCGGTTGCGCCGGCTGCCGGCCCGGTCCGGCCGGTCGGCGTTGTACGGTCTGCTCCGGACCATGCTGACCGAGCCGTTCGTGCCCGATCACGCGACCGGCTCGATGAGTCTCGCGGCTTCGGTCGAGCAGCTGTCCCGGCACCAGCGCCGGCGCGGCCTGAAGGTCGTCGTGTCGGACTTCCTGACCCCCGGTGACCACGAGCTGGACCCGAACGTGGAGCCGGAGTGGGAGCGGCCGATGCGCCGGCTCGGCGTCCGCAACCAGGTGCTCGCGATCGAGGTGGTGGACAAGCGGGAGGTCGAGTTTCCCGACGTCGGCGACATGCTGATCCGCGATCCGGAGACCGACTTCGAGCGGTACGTGAACACCGCGGATGCCAACGCCCGGGCCCGGATGGACGCGGCCAGCGCCGCCCAGCGGGAACGAATCCGGATCGCCCTTCGTCGTGCTGGTGTCGGGCACATCCAACTGCGCACGGACCGCGACTGGGTGCAGGACATCGCCCGCTTCGTGCTGGCCTACCGACGGGTGGCGGCACTGCTGCACCAGCCACCCCAGGGAGTAGAGAAGTGATCCCGCAGCTCGCGTTCATGGATCCGGGGCGACTGCTGCTGTTGATCGCGATCCCGCTGCTGATCGCGGCCTACATCTTCGCCACGCTGCGCAAGAACCGGCGTGGGATGCGGTTCACCAACACCTCGATGCTCGACGTCGTGGTGCCCAAGCAGTCGCAGTGGCGCCGCCACCTCGCGGTCGTGCTGTCGCTGTTGAGCCTGATCACTCTGACCGCGGCGTTCGCCCGGCCGAAGACCACCGTGGACGTGCCGCGCGAGCGGGCGACGGTGGTCGTGGTGATCGACGCCTCGCAGTCGATGGCGGCGGTCGACGTCGCGCCGAACCGGTTGGACGCGGCCAAGCAGGCGGCGATCCAGTTCGTTCGCGAGCTGCCGGAGAAATACAACGTGTCGGTGGTCTCGATGGCCGGCAACGTGTCGATCCTGGTGCCGCCGACACTGCAGCACAACACGGTGGAGACCGCGATCAACTCGATCAAGCTGCAGGACTCCACCGCGATCGGTGAGGGCATCTCGACCGCGCTGCGGGCGCTGCAGCAGGCGCCGAAGGATCCCGCGCACCCGAACGACCCGGCGCCCGGCGCGATCGTGCTGCTCAGCGACGGGACGAACACCGCCGGACGGTCGCCGCAGCAGGCCGCCGCGGAGGCGGGCAAGGAGAAGGTGCCGATCTACACGATCGCGTACGGGTCGGAGAACGGGTTCGTCGATCTCGACGGCAAGCGGCAGCTGGTCCCGGTCGACCATGCGCTGATGGCGGAGATCGCCAAGCTCAGCGGCGGTCAGACCTTCGACGCGGCGTCGCTGACCGAGCTGAGCAAGGTCTACAAGAACATCGGCTCCGAGGTCGGCTACGAGAAGGCCGAGCGCGAGGTGACCTCCCGCTTCGCCGGTTACGGCCTTGCCTTCGCCGTCCTCGCCGCCCTCGGTGCGATCTCTCTCGGTGCGAGGTGGCCCTAGTGGTAGTTCCGATGCTGTCCTTCCTGGAGCCCGTCCGGCTGTGGTTCCTGCTGCTGGTGCCGGTGCTGGTCGGGCTCTATCTGCTGCTGGTCCGCCGTCGCAGCCAGCGCCGCCGCCAGGTCGGCCAGACGATGTTCGACCTGGTCATCCCGCGGGACCGGACCTGGCTGCGGCATCTGGCGGTCGGGCTGTCGATCCTGTCGCTGATCACGCTGACGATCGCGTTCGCCAAGCCCAAGGGCGAGGTGTACGTCCCCCGCGAGCGGGCCACGATCGTGGTCACCATCGACGTCTCGCTGTCGATGATGGCCGAGGACGTCGCGCCCAACCGGCTCGACGCGGCGAAGTCGGCGGCGGAGCAGTTCGTCAACTCGCTGCCGCCGAAGTTCAATGTCGCGCTGGTGTCGTTCGCCGGCAGTGCCACCACGCTGGTCCCACCGACGCTCGACCGCGGGGCGGTGACGGCGGCGATCCAGCAGCTGAGCCCGCAGCCGTCGACCGCGATCGGTGAGGGCATCTACACCTCGCTGGCCGCACTGAACCAGGTGCCGCCGGATCCGAGCGACCCGAACGCCGACGTGCCGGGCCGGATCGTGCTGCTCAGCGACGGCAAGACCCAGGTCGGCCGGCCCTCCGACGAGGCCGCTCGGGCGGCTGCGGCGCAGAACGTGCCGATCTACACCATCGCGTACGGCACCGAGGGCGGCACCATCAACGTCCAGGGCCGCGAGGAGCCGGTGCCGGTGGACAAGGCGGAGCTGGCCCGGGTGTCGCGGATCTCCGGCGGCCAGGCCTACACGGCCGGCTCGGCCGGCGAGCTCCGCGAGGTCTACAAGGACATCGGCAGCTCGGTCGGCAAGGAGAAGGTCGACCAGGAGGTCACCTCCCGCTACGCCGGCTTCGGGCTCGCCTTCGCGCTGCTGGCCGCCCTCGGTCTGGTCTCCCTCGGCGCGCGCTGGCCCTGATCCCGCTCAGCGGGGGTCGAACGGGCCGGCGATGACGGTGAACCCCCGGTCGCGGAGCCGCCCGGGGAGGGTGGCGCCGAGGGCGATCATCGGGGTGACCACGCCGGCCTGTCCGAGGTCGGTGTCGACGGCGAGACTGAGCCCCGACGCGGCCAGCATCACCGCGGTGCCGTCGTAGCCGGGGTCCTTGTCGGCGGCGACGGTGGCCCGCACGGACGTACCACCGGTCGTGCGGGCGTGCACCTCGACGGCGAACGCGCCGGCGGCGCGCCGCCGCTCGTCCGGCCCCTGGCCTGGGGAGGGCAGCACCCGGTCCAGCAGCAGCCGGCTCGGCCGGAAGGCCATCCCGCCGACGAGCGCGCCGGTGCCGAGTGCCAGCGCGGCCGCGGTCACCGCGCCACGCGGGCCACGCCCGGTGTCGACGACCTCGCGGTAGCCGAACTCGCGGCCGTACGGCCAGCCGGCCAGTGCGTTGGTCCGGTGCACGATCTGGCGGTTGTACGTCCCCATCACGAACGGCGCCTGCCAGGACCCGGTCTGCTCGTCGCGATCCAGCGGCAACCGTGGTCGACGGGAGCCGCGTGCCGACCCGTACGGACGGCTCGACGGCTCGTCCACCAGGGCCCATCGCTCGCCGGCCAGCCGCCGGGCGGCCGGGTCGTGCTCGGACTCGATCAGCTGCTGGCGCAGCGAGTCGATCGTGCCGCCGCTGATCCCGCCGCGCAGCCGGCGGACGTGCAGCACCGCCGAGACCAGCTCGCCGGCACCCTGCTCCGCGGCCGCCCGCGCGGCCAACCCGACGCCGAGGTCGGAGGGGATCGAGTCGAAGCCGCAGGAGTGCACGATCCGGGCGCCGCCGGCGCGGGCGAGGTCGTGGGCCGCGTCGATGCTGCGGCGCACGAACAGCGTCTCGCCGGTGAGATCGGCGTAGTGCGTCCCGGCCCGGGCGCAGGCCAGCACCAGCGCGAGCCCGTAACGCAGGTACGGGCCGACCGTGCTGACCACGACCCGGGTCCGCTCGGCCAGCGCGGTCACCGCCGCCTCGTCGAGGGTGTCGACGACGATCGAGCGCCAGTCACCCGCCCGCTCCGGCAGCTCCGCTCGGACGGCCGCCAGCCGATCGGCCGAGCGACCGGCCAGCCCGATCCGCAGCCCGGCCGGGGCGTGCTCGGCCAGCTCGGCGGCCGTCAGCCGACCGACGAAACCGGTCGCACCGACCAGCACCAGATCGAGCTCACGATCGGTCGCGTCGTCCATCCGAGTCACGCTACGCCCTAGCGGCCCGGCATCGGTTCAGCGCAGCTGCGCCGCGATCGGACAGCGGAACGAGTCCCGGGTCGCCAGACCGACCTGGTTGAGGTAGCGGATGACGATCGCCCAGGCCGAGAGCAGGTTCGTCTCCGCGTAGTTGACGCCGAGACTGCGGCAGTGCTCTCGGACGTAGCGACGCGCGGCGGCCAGATGGGGTCGCGGCATGCTGGGGAACAGATGGTGCTCGATCTGGTAGTTCAGACCGCCCATCAGCACGGTCGCCCACCAGCCACCGCTGACGTTGCGCGAGGTCAGCACCTGCTTGCTGAAGAAGTCGAGCCTCTCCTCGCGGGGCACGATCGGCATGCCGATGTGGTTCGGTGCGAACGTGGCGCCCATGTACAGTCCGAACACGGCCAGCTGCAGCCCTACGAAGGCGAACGCCATGCCGAGCGGGAGCAGCCAGAACACGACGCCCAGATAGAGCGTGAAGCGCGTGACGAGGACCAGCAGCTCGACCGGCCGGCCCGTGGTGCGGCGCTGGGTCCACAAATAGCCGATCGACTTCACGTGCAAGTTCAGGCCCTCGGCGAGCAGCAGCGGGAAGAACAGCACTCCCTGATGCCGGGTGATCCAGCGGAGCGGGCCGCGCCGGGTCACCGCGTCGGCTTCGGTGAACGAGATCGTGTCGGCCTCGATGTCGGGGTCCTTGCCGATCTTGTTCGGGTTGCCGTGGTGCCGGCTGTGCTTGTTCATCCACCACGAGTAGCTGATGCCGACGAAGACGATCGCCAGCAGCCAGCCGACCCGGTCGTTCGCCTTGCCCGACGACAGCACCTGCCGATGCGAGGCCTCGTGGCCGACGAAAGCGAGCTGGGTGAAGATGACCCCGAACGCGGCGGCGATCAGCAGCTGCAGCCACGAGTCGCCGAGCAAGATCAGTCCCGTCACGGCGCCACCGACGGCGAGCACGAGGCCGGCGAACAGCAGCAGGTAAAACATCCGGGTCCGGCCGAGCAGGCCGCGATCACGGATCTGCTGGGCGAGCGCGGTGTAGCTGTGGGTGAGCGGGGGTGCCGCCCGCCGGGCAGACGTTGCCGATGCAGGCACAGGGTTCCGTTCTGTCGTGTCCCGAGAGACGGTTGCCGGCTTCCCAGCCGCAATCAGGTTCCGCTGGCGGATGCCCTGTAGATGAAGCCAGCCTACCCGGGCTGGTCGCATTCGCGGTCTGGCTGCTCGGTGTGGAAGACTTGTCGCGCTGTTGCAAGTCTTGAGTCGTGGTCAGTGCTACGCCCCTGGGATCATTGCGTGGGCGTCCGGCCAGTGCCTGCCGTCCGACAGCAGGGCGATCGCAGGTGGCGATCCCCCGAGATGTGAGGTAGGTCATGGCACAGGGAACTGTGAAGTGGTTCAACGGCGAGAAGGGCTACGGCTTCATCGCGGTCGACGGCGGCGGCGCCGACGTGTTCGTGCATTACAGCGCGATCGAGTCGACCGGTTTCCGTACGCTCGACGAGGGCCAGCGGGTCGAGTTCGACACCGTCGCCGGCCCGAAGGGTCCGCAGGCCGACAAGGTCCGCGCCATCTGAGGTTGCGACCACGAGGAGGAGCGCCGGTTTCGACCGGCGCTCCTCTTCTTTTTGTGCGCGTGCCCGGGCGGGGCGGACTCAGCGCGTCCGGGCCCGGCGGCTGAACCGGGTGGCGCTGTGATCGCGACGATCGGCTCCGGTCGCCGGGCCGCTCGATGCGGCGGTCGGTGCGGCGGACCGGCCGCGCCGTTGTTGATCTTGCCGCGGCCTGGCGGCCGAGCTCCGGCCGGCCGAGCTCCGGCCGGCGCGCGGGTCGCGCTGGCCCCGGGCCGGTCGGTCGGTGGCTACCGCGACCGGCGCGTCGTAGCGCCGCTCGCCGACCGCGAGCTCGCGCAGGATCGGGTGGGCGACGGTGTCGACCACGGTCGTCGTGGGCCGGATCCCCGCCGCCCGGACCAGCGAGCGTACGTCGGACACCTGGTCGTCGGTCATCAGCGTGACCACGGTGCCCTGCTTGCCGGCGCGCGCGGTCCGGCCGGACCGGTGGACGTACGCCTTGTGCTCGACCGGCGGGTCCGCGTGGACGACCAGCTCGACGTCGTCGACATGGATGCCGCGGGCGGCGATGTCGGTGGCCACCAGCGACGTCACGACGCCGCTGTGGAATGCGTCCATGTTGCGAATCCGCGCGTTCTGGCCCAGGTCGCCGTGTAGCTCGGCGGCCGCCACGCCGCGGGCCTTGAGCTGGCGGGTCAGTCCCTTGGCCCGGTGCTTGGTGCGGGTGAAGATCACGGTCCGGCCGGGAGCCGCGGCGAGGTCCGCCAGGACGTCCAGCCGGACGGCCGCTCCCACGTGCAGGATGTGATGGGCCATGGCGCCCTGGGTGGCGCGCGGCGAATCGGCGTGATGCACGGCGGGGGAGTCCAGGAACCGTCGCACCAGCGCGTCGATCCCGTTGTCGAGCGTGGCGGAGAAGAAGAGCCGCTGGCCGTTGCGCGGCGTCTTGGCCAGGAGCCGGGTGACGGCGGGCAGGAAGCCGAGGTCGGCCATGTGGTCGGCCTCGTCCAGAACGCTGACCTCGACGGCGTCCAGCCGGCAGTGACCCTGGTCGATCAGGTCCTCCAGCCGGCCCGGACAGGCGACCAGGACGTCGACGCCGGAGCGCAGCGCCTGCACCTGGGGCTGCTGGCCGACGCCGCCGAAGACGGTCTGGCTGCGCAGCCCGCAGGTCGCGGTGAGCGGCTTGAGCACGGCGTCGATCTGGACCGCGAGCTCGCGCGTCGGCACGAGCACGATCGCGCGCGGTCGGGTGGCACGGCGGGTCGTCCGCGTGCGGCCGAGCCGGGTGACCAGCGGGAGCAAGAAGGCGTACGTCTTGCCCGAGCCGGTCCGGCCCCGGCCGAGGACGTCGCGGCCGGCGATCGAGTCGGCGAGCGTCGCCGACTGGATCGGCGTGGGTTGGGTGATGCCGCGTTCGGCCAGCACCCGGGTCAGGGACGCGGGCACGCCGAGGTCGGCAAAGGTCATGCTGGTAGTCAAGGATCACACTCTCGTGAGGACGTCTCACCCGGGTGGAATCGGTCGTGCGCGCGTCGTCGCTGCGCAGGAAGAACTCAGGGAGGGGAGGAGCAGGAAGCTCGACATCACCGGCAGCTGACGGCAAGACGGGTTCAACTGCTGCCTCCAGCGTACGGCATGGAACCCGACGATCCTCGCCTCGCTAACGGGAGCGTGTTAGCGTGATCACATCTTCACGCTCGCTTTCGGCGTCGACCTCAACCCTTCTTGCGACTCCGGCCGGGTGGTTCCAGAGCTGTCGCACCATTCCGTGCGGCCGTGCTCGCCGCAGTCCTTCGCCTGAACGCGACTCGCGTCCACCCGTTGACGGCCCCGAGATCACGGGTGCCGTTCCGTGCCCAGCCGCAAGTCCAGACGCAGCGACTGGGGTCGCCAGAACCTCAGCCTGTCCACCAAGGATCGTCGGGCACGTACCTGCCCGTGGAAAGGAAGTGTGGCGTGGCCACAGTCAGTTTCAAGGACGCGACTCGCGTCTACCCGGGTGCA
>NZ_BAABAB010000011.1:0-706 GCF_039537205.1 Microlunatus ginsengisoli
CTTCGACTTCGACGCGCCGACGTCACCGTCGGCGTTGTGGGTGTCGGAGTTGTTGGAGTCCGACGCGGTCGCGGTGTCGATCCGCGGGCTGGTGGAGCCGGCGAAGATCACCCGGGACGAGTTGCGCCGGCAACGGCGGCGGTTCATCACCGACATCCAGGAACGGCACAAGCAGGGCAAGATGTCGCGGGCGGAGCAGGACGAGATGCTGGCGAACCTGACCGTGATCGAGGACCACTACGCCAAGGGCGGGGCGAACCCGACGCTGGTCGACGCGTCGGTGTTGGTCGCGTTTGCCGGGATCAAGGATCTGGACCGGTTGAACACGGCGGACCGGCAGTTGGCGAAGCTGGCGCCGATGACGCTGACTCAGCCGGGGGCGATGGCGGAGACCTGGCTGTGTTCGACGATCTCGGCCAACCCGAAGCTGCACGATCTGCCGATCCAGACGATCGCCGCGTCGGGGATCACGAGTTTGTCGTTCGTCGGTGACCGGGACGGTGCCCTGTTCGGGTTGACCGAGCGGGACCGGCAGCCGGCGTTGTTGTCGCCGACCGCGGCGTCGACAGCGGACGGGTTGCCGATCTTCCTGTGCGCGGCCGCGACCGGTGCGGGGAAGACGATGCTGATGTTGAACCTGGCTGACCAGTGGGCCCGGATGGGCTATTCGGGGGTGATCATCGACCCGAAGCAGGGCTCGGACCAC
>NZ_BAABAB010000012.1:0-1144 GCF_039537205.1 Microlunatus ginsengisoli
CTTCGACTTCGACGCGCCGACGTCACCGTCGGCGTTGTGGGTGTCGGAGTTGTTGGAGTCCGATGCGGTCGCGGTGTCGATCCGCGGGCTGGTGGAGCCGGCGAAGATCACCCGGGACGAGTTGCGCCGGCAGCGGCGCCGGTTCATCACCGACATCCAGGAGCGGCACAAGCAGGGCAAGATGTCGCGGGCGGAGCAGGACGAGATGTTGGCGAACCTGACCGTGATCGAGGACCACTACGCCAAGGGTGGCGCGAACCCGACCCTGGTCGATACCTCGATCCTGGTCGCGTTTGCCGGGATCAAGGATCTGGACCGGCTGAACACTGCGGACCGGCAGTTGGCGAAGCTGGCGCCGATGACGTTGACTCAGCCGGGGGCGATGGCGGAGACCTGGCTGTGTTCGACGATCTCGGCCAACCCGAAGCTGCACGACCTGCCGATCCAGACGATCGCCGCGTCGGGGATCACGAGCTTGTCGTTCGTCGGCGACCGGGACGGTGCCTTGTTCGGGCTGACCGAACGGGACCGGCAACCGGCGTTGTTGTCGCCGACCGCGGCGTCGACAGCGGACGGGTTGCCGATCTTCCTGTGCGCGGCCGCGACCGGTGCGGGGAAGACGATGCTGATGTTGAACCTGGCCGACCAGTGGGCCCGGATGGGCTATTCGGGGGTGATCATCGACCCGAAGCAGGGCTCGGACCACTCGGCCGCGGTGCAGGCGTCCGGCGGTCAGGTGGTCCGGCTGGACGACGTGTTGGAGGCCGACGGCATCTTCGACCCGATCCGGTTCTCCGCGAAGGCCGACGTCGGGGTCGAGTTGGCGGCGTCGATGTTGTTGTCGGTGAACGTATGGGGCGCGGCCAAGGCCGACTACGAACAGCCGTTGGAGGAAGCACTCAAGCACGGCGTGGAGCGGGGCGCGACCTGTATCGGCGAGGCGCTGACGATCGCCCGGGACGAGCTGGGTGACCAGCTGCCGCCCGATCTGGTGCACAAGGTGCTGGCGCAGGCGAAAGCATCGCCGACGTTCGCCGCGCTGGTCGGCACCAACCCGAAGTCCCGGTCGCTGGCGGTGGCCGAGGGGATCACGCTGATCATGGTCGGCGACTCGCACCTGAACATCCCGTTGCCCGGGCACCAG
>NZ_BAABAB010000013.1:0-62827 GCF_039537205.1 Microlunatus ginsengisoli
TGCTCACCCGCCGACGGGATCTGGGCAACAGACTGCCGCACCGGCACCTGTTACACCCCCATTGGCGTGTTTCACCAGAACCTCCTGCACTCCCCGGCGCGCGGCGTCGGCGTGGGTCGGATAGCTGTAGCCTGACGCGCCCTGAGCTTGTCGAAGGGCAGATACTCTCGCTCTTCGACAAGCCCACGGCGCGTAGGGTGCGGTTCATGATCGACAACGGCTTGGGCGGGCTCGGTCGGTTGCGCCGGGTGCGGACCCGGTCGATCTCGCCGGAGAATCCCGACGGCTCGGCGGGCGGTGGCGCCCGGGCCACCGAGGGCACCGGCGCGCATGCCGCCCGGGACCTCGGACCGGGCTGGAAGATCTCGCCGAGCGTGGACGTCCAGCCCGGCTCGACGTACGTCCTCGGCGAGATCGACGGGCCGGGCAAGATCACCCACATCTGGATCACCACCCACCCGGACCATTGGCGGCGGCTCGTGCTTCGGGCGTACTGGGACGGCGCCGAGGAGCCGGCGATCGAGGTGCCGTACGGCGACTTCTTCTGCAGCGGCTGGGGGCGGTTCGCCCAGGTCAGCGCTCAGCCGATCACGGCGAATCCGAACGGTGGCTTCAACTCCTACTGGCCGATGCCGTTCCGCGCCGGCGCCCGGCTGACCGTGCAGAACACCTCCGACCGGGTCGCCACCGTCTATTTCCAGATCACCTACGAGCTCGGCGATGATCATGGAACTGACGGCTATCTACACGCGCAGTGGCGGCGGAGCAACCCGCTGGCCGACCGGACCCCGCACACCCTCGTCGAGGGAGTGCACGGCGCCGGTCAGTATGTCGGCACCTATCTCGCCTGGGGTGTGCACGCGGACGGCTGGTGGGGCGAGGGCGAGATCAAGTTCTATCTCGACGACGACGAGGACTATCCGAGCATCTGCGGCACCGGCACCGAGGACTACTTCGGCGGTGCCTGGAATTTCGACGTGCCCGGCCTCGGCTATACCGAGTTCTCCACGTCCTATCTCGGGCTGCCGCAGGTGATCCGGCCGGACGGTCTCTATCTGGCCCACCAGAGGTTCGGGCTCTATCGCTTCCACGTGCTCGACCCGATCTTCTTCGCGACCCGGCTGCGGGTCGAGATCCAGGCGCTCGGCTGGCGCAGCGGTCATCGCTATCTGCCGCTGCACGAAGACATCGCCTCGACCGCGTACTTCTACCTCGATCGTCCGGTCGCCCACCGGCCCGCGCCGCCCGACGCCGACTCGATGGAGATCCACGTCGGCAGCGGCGGCGCGCCGCTCTGATCGCTCCGCTCGGCAAGCCTCGCTCCCGCGCTCCGCTGCGCTCCCGGCCGGCTCGTTCGTCGCGTCCGGTGAATCGAAAGGCGTGTTTCACCGACCGCTCCTGCACTCCCCGGCGCGCAGCGTCGGTGCTGATTGCTCCGCTCGGCACGCCTCGCTCCGGGCCTTCCGGATTTTCGCATAAGTTGCATGAGCTCGCGCACCCGATAGCCTGTGCGGGCTCACCCAACGTATGCGAACTCGGCTGGACTCAGCCGCGGCTCAGGTCGGTCGACCAGTGGATCGCCCCCATGACAACCTCCACCCGTCCAGGTGGAGAAAACCAATCGAGATTTCCGCCCGGCCGGGGACCGGTTCAGAACCGGCGGATCCGGATGATCTCGGGGCTGGAGTCGACGATCTCGATGCCGCCCGAGCCGGGTCCGGCGAACCGGCGGGGCCCGGCCGCCGAGAGGGCGCCGCTCGGCCGCGGCCGATCGTCCGGGCCGGGCTCGGCCTCGACCACACTCCCGTCGCCGAAGATCAACCGGTTGCGTGGGCGGCGGGCCGGCGGAAAGGGATAGTCCAGCGTCGGCCGATAGATTTCCAGCCCGTCGGCGTCCTCCTCGAAGGAGTGCGTCCAGCTGCCCCCCGGCGGATGCGGGTCACCAGTCGTTGTCATCCGCCCTCGGATCCGGACGCGGCCCGCCGGCCCCGGTCTCACCGTCGTCGTCGCTGTCGGATCCGGGCTGGTCCGGCTGATCGGGCGTCACCGGCTCGACCGGCGCCTCGGGAGAGGCGGTGCCGATCGAGCTCCGCGGACCGTCCAGGCAGGCCTGCATCCGCGCCACCTGGCCGGTGGAGAACATGAACATCGCCGCGTCGTCGACATAGTCCATGTAGTTCATGAACATGTCGCCGTCGGGACCGTTGTTGCAGCTGACGTGCGGGAAGGCGGGCTTGCCGGTGTTGGGGCCGGCCTGGTTCGGCGTGTCGTCCACGTTGTCGGTGCCGGAGCAGCCGGTGCCGTCGTCGCCCCAGATGTGGTTGAGGTTCAGCCAGTGGCCGATCTCGTGGGTGGCGGTCCGGCCCAGGTCGAACGGCGCCGCGGCGGTGCCGGTCGTGCCGAACGCCGACTGCAGGATCACGACGCCGTCGGTCTCGGCCGGCCCGCCGGGGAACTGGGCGTAGCCCAGCAGGCCGCCGCCGAGCGGGCAGGCCCACAGGTTCAGGTAGTTCTCCGCGGGCCAGGCGTCCAGGCCGCCGGTTGCCTCGGCCTTGACCGCGTCGTCGGAATCGAAGCTGGTCACGCTCGTCTGCCGGCGCTGGATGCCGTTGGTGGCCGACCCGTCCGGAGCGGTGCGGGCCAGCTCGAAGGTGACGCGGGCGTCACTGGCCAGCGGCAGGAACGGCGCCGGTGTGGAGTCGGCGTCCGGGTTGGTCCGGCGGAAGTCTCGGTTGAGCACGTCGATCTGAGAGGCGATCTGCTCGTCGGAGATGTTCTGATCCTCGGTGTTCCAGACCACGTGGACCACGACGGGGACCAGCGTGACGCCCTCGCGGCCGGCTCCCCGTGCGACCTTCCGGCTGGTCTGGTTCTCGATCAGGCTGCGGCGGCGGACATACTCCGGACTGGTGGACAGCAGCCGCCGGTGCACGGTCATGGTGGCGCACTGGCGCACGGTCGGGGTCTGGTCGGACGGATCGTTGGTGCTCACGGCTGCTCCCTCGCATCGACGTCGATGTGCTTACCCATTCAGAGTGCGCGGTGGACGATCTCGGACACTTCCCGGTCGGTCAGATCGATCGGGTTGCCCTTCGTACTGCTCGCCCGCTGCGCGGCGGCGACCACGGCGTCCACGGACTCGTCCACCAGTCCGTACGTCCGCAGTCCCGGCACCTCCAGCGTTCGGGTGAGCGCGGCCAACCAGTCCACCGCCTGCGCCGCGCGAGCGGCCGGGTCGCCGGTCAGCAGGGTGCCTAGCTCGTCCAGCCGGTCCAGCGCAGGGCTCTCCGGCTGTCGCGCCCGCAGCGCCCGGCCGTTGACGTCGACCGCGGCGGCCAGCGTCGCCGCGCAGACCGCCCCGTGCGGCGCCGACAGCCGCGCGCCGAGCGCGGCTGCCAGCCCGTGCACGATGCCGAGACTGGAGTTGGCCAGGCACAGCCCGCCGAACAGGCTGGCCAGTGCCAGGTCCTCGCGCACTCGTGGCTCGACCATCCCCTCGGCGTACGCCGTCCGCAGCGACCGCGCCGAACGACGAATGCCGTCGCGGGCCAGGGCATCGGTGAACGGGTTCGCCCGGCGCGACAGCAGCGGCTCGATCACCTGCGCGAGCGCGTCCAACCCGCTGGCCGCGATGGTGCCGCGCGGCACACCGGCGAGCAGGTCCGGGTCGACGATCGCGACCCGAGGCAGCATCAGCGGACTGCGCAGGCTGGCCTTGACCCCGTCGCCGGAGAGCACGGCGTTGCGGGTCACCTCCGATCCGGTACCGGCGGTCGTCGGCACGGCGACACAGGGGAGACCGGGCCGGACGATGGGCCGGCCGGCCCCGATCACCTCCAGGTGATCGAGCGGATCCGATCCGGACGGTGCCAGCACGGCGACGGCCTTCGCGACGTCCAGCGCGCTGCCGCCGCCGAACCCCACCACGCCGTCACAGCCCGCCTGTCGGAGTCCGGCCACGGCGGCGCGGCAGATCTCGATGGTCGGCTCGCCCGGCACCGCGAAGACGGCGCTCTCGATCTTCGCCGCGGCCAGCTCCGCGCGGAGCGCATCGGCCCGCTCGCTCGACCGGCCGGTGACCACGTACGCCCGGGTCGTGCCGAGAGCCGCCAGTGCCGCCGGCAGCTCGGCCACCCGGCCCGCGCCGAACCGGATGTCGGCGGGGACGGCGAGGTCGAACCGGCGCCCGGTCATCGGCTCACCAGCCGTCGTCGTCCGGCGAGATGTTGACGAACCGGACCGCCGCCCGGGGTCGAGCCATCATCGGCGCGACGGCGTCGCGCCAGGTCTGGTAGTGCGCGGTCTCCTTGTGGGCCCCGGCCGCCGCGTCGTCGCGATAGATCTCCACCAGGACGACGTGAGCCGGGTCGGCCCGGTCGGCGATCACGTCGAACCGGACGATGCCGGGCTCCCTCCGGCTGGCCGTGGCGTTGGCGTAGGTCGCGGCCATGAACTCCTCGATCCGATCGGGCACCACGGCAACGTCGACATGCACGATCAGCAGGCTGTTCGACACGTCTACGACCTTAGAAGACCTGGTCCGTGGGCCGACGCCGGGCTTGCCGGCGCCGCCGCGTCCGGTTCGGCTCGCGACCCGAAAGTCTTCGCATACCGTGTGGGCGTTCGCGCAGGCTATAGGTCATGCGAGCCGGTGCAACCTCTGCGAACTCCCGGGGGCGCGGAGGAGCAGGACCAGGGAGACAAATACCCTACGGGGGTAGAGTAAGTGCATGCCTACCGCCGAGTACGTCGTGACCGGGATGACCTGTGCCCATTGCGAGCGGGCCGTCGAGACCGAGATTCGCGGGCTACCCGGCGTCCGGGCGGTGCAGGTGAGCGCGGCGACCGGCCGGCTGGTGATCGCCAGCGACGAGCCGATCGCCGGTGACGCGGTGCTGGCCGCGGTCGACGAGGCGGGCTACCAAGCCGTCCCGGCCGGATCGGAGTAGATCCTCCGGGGTACTCCCCGAACGATCTGCTCGATTGCCGGCCTCAGGCTGCGGTGACCGAACGGAAGCGGCGCAGCCGCAGGCTGTTCGCCAGCACGAACACGGACGAGAAGGCCATCGCGGCACCCGCGATCATGGGGTTCAGCATCCCGGCGGCGGCCAACGGGATGGCGGCGACGTTGTAGCCGAAGGCCCAGAACAGGTTCTGCTTGATCGTCCGCAAGGTCCGGCGCGAGAGCCGGATCGCGTCCACGGCGCCGAGCAGGTCGCCGCGGACCAGGGTCAGGTCGCTCGCCTGGATGGCGACGTCCGCCCCGGTCCCCATCGCGATCCCCAGGTCGGCCCGAGCCAGCGCGGCGGCGTCGTTGACTCCGTCGCCGATCATGGCCACGACCCGGCCCTGGGCCTGCAGCCGGCCGACCACGTCGACTTTATCCGCCGGCAGCACGCCGGCGATCACGTCGACGTCGTCGATCCCGACCTGCCGCGCCACGGTCCGCGCCGCGGCCGAGTTGTCCCCGGTCAGCAGAATCGGCCGAAGCCCGAGGCCGCGAAGCAGCCGGACGGCCTCGGTGGAGTCGCCCTTGACGGTGTCGGCGACCGCCAGGGCACCGTGCGCCGCGCCGTCCCAGCCGACCAGCACGATGGTCGCACCACGAGCCTCTGCTTCCTCCACCGCGGACCGGAGCTCGGTCGGCAGGGTGAGTCCGCGGTCCGCGAACAGCCGGGGCCGGCCGACCAGCGTCGGCCGGCCGTCGACCACGCCCTCGACGCCCAGGCCCGGCAAGTCGGCGAACCCGGTCACGGCCGGCAACGTTCCCGTTCGCATCGCCGCGCGTGCGATGGTCCGGGCGATGGGGTGGTCGGACGCGTGTTCGAGCGCACCCGCCCGGCGCAGCACCTCCTGCGGACCGGCGGCGCCGATCGCCACGACGTCCTGCAATGACATCTCGCCGGTGGTCACGGTGCCGGTCTTGTCCAGGACGACCGTGTCGGCGCGCCGGGTGGACTCGAGCACCTCGGGCCCCTTGATCACCAGGCCCAGCTGGGCGCCGCGACCGGTGCCGACCATCAGCGCAGTCGGGGTGGCCAGACCGAGCGCACACGGGCAGGCGATGATCAACACCGCGACCGCGGCGCTGAACGCGCTCGCCGCACCGGCGCCGGCGAGCAGCCAGAATCCGAGTGTGCCGAGGGCCAGCACGATCACGACCGGGACGAACACTGCAGAGACCCGATCGGCCAGCCGTTGCACCGGTGCCTTGCCGTTCTGCGCCGACTCGACCAGCCGGGTCAACTGGGCAAGCTGCGTCTCGCTGCCGACCCGGGTCGCCTCGACCACCAGCCGGCCGCCCCGGTTGAGCGTCGCGCCGGTGACGCGATCACCGGTTGCGACGTCCACCGGCAACGACTCGCCGGTGATCATGGAGTTGTCCACCGCGGACGTACCGTCGACCACGACGCCGTCGGTGGCGATCTGCTCACCGGGGCGGACGACGAACCGGTCGCCGACCGCGAGCTGCTCGGTCGGGACCCGAAGCTCCCGTCCGTCGCGCAGCAACGCCGCCTCCTTCGCCCCGAGTTCCAGCAGCGACCGCAGGGCTGAGCCCGCGCGACGCTTTGCCCGCGCCTCCAGATAGCGCCCGAGCAGCAGCAGTGTGGTCACGCCGGCGGCCGCCTCGAGATAGATCTCGTCCAGCCCGCTGCCCGGAGCGATCGCGATGGAGAACGGGTGCCGCATCCCCGGCTCGCCCGCTGTGCCCACGAGCAGGGCGATCACCGACCAGCCGAAGGCTGCCAGGGTGCCGAGGGAGACGAGGGTGTCCATGGTGGCGCCGCGGTGACGCAGATTGGTCCAGGCGGCACGGTGGAACGGGTAGCCGCCCCAGAGCACGACCGGCGTCGCGAGCAGCAGCGAGAGCCATTGCCAAGACGGGAACTGCCATGCCGGCACCATCGCCAACGCGACGATCGGGACACTCAACGCGGCGCTGACGACGAGTCGTCGACGAAGCCCGAGCGCGGTGTCGTCCTGCGTCGCGGACCGATCCGTGCCGGTAGTGGGAACCGCCGCGGAGTAGCCGATCTGTTCGACGACCGTGACCAGGTCGGCCGGAGCCAGGGTCGGGGGACAGGCGACCCAGGCCTTCTCGGTCGCGAAGTTCACCGAGGCCGTGACGCCGGGCAGCCGGTTCAGCTTCTTCTCGATTCGGGCGGCGCAGGACGCGCAGGTCATCCCGCCGATCGACAACTCGATCCTGGCGGTGTCGAGCGGCGACTCGACCGTCGTTCCCATGATCTCCCTCGTGGTCCGTTTCAGAGCAATCTTATACCCCCCTAGGGTACCAATGCGCGACGCGATCCGTCTCCATCGCGCGACGCTTCCGAGTCACTCTTGACAGTATCACGATATATCGTGATAGCATCTACATGTCAGATCGTACGAAGAGACGTACGAGTACGGAAGAGGAGAACTGACATGAGGTACATCGATAGCGATGTGGAGAGTTTCGACCGCCGCGAAGCCCGCGGCGGTCATCGTCGAGGGCGCGGTCCGCTGCGCCGGCCGCCGCATGGTCCCGGGGCGGATCCCCGCGGCCTCGGTGGCGCCGACGGTCCGGGTCGCGAGTTCCGCGACGGCCGTCCGGGTCGCGGTGGTCCGGCTGGTCGCGGCGGAGGTCGCGGACGGGGTCGGGCGCAGCGCGGCGACGTGCGGACCGCCATCCTGCTCGTGGTCGCCGACGAGGCGATGCACGGCTACCAGATCATGCAGGCGATGAACGAGCGCACCGGCGGTGCGTGGCGGGTCAGCCCGGGGGCGGTCTACCCGACCATCGCGCAGCTGGAGGACGAGGGCCTGGTGACCACCCGCGAGGAGGGCGGCCGCAAGCTGGTCAGCCTGACCGAGGAGGGCCGCAGCTACGTCGCCGAGCGCAAGGAGCGGCTGGGCGATCCGTTCGCCGAGTTCGGTCAGGCGCCGGCGGGGGCCGGACTGCACGAGCCGATGAAGGAGCTGCACGGCGCGGTCCGCCAGGTCGCCATCAGCGGTACGCCGGAGCAGGTCGAGGCGGCCAAGGCCGTGCTCGCCGGCGCCAAGCGCTCGCTCTACCTGATCCTGGCCGGCGAGAGCGCCGACGAGTGATCACCCCGAGGACCTCGGCGGCCGTTCGCGTGCCGCCGGGGTCCTAGCCGACGTACAGGGCCTCGTGGCAGGCCACGGCCACCGCGCCCAGCAGCTCGGATCGCAGTCCGAGCTGGGCGGTCTTGACCTCGACCGCTTCCGCGGCGCTGGGATGGGCGTACCTGTTGATCGACTCGCGGACACCGTCCACGAACGGCTGCCCGGCCGAGCCGAGTGCACCGCCGAGCACGACGCCGGCGGGATTCAGCCAGTTGCACAGATCCGCCAGAACGCGCCCGAGGGTGCGTCCGGCCTCGGTGACGATGGCCGAGGTCACCGGGTCCGCACCGGCGGCCGCGAGCGGGAAGATCTCGTCCGCGGCGACGAGGCCGACCTCGCGCATCCGCTCCGCCACCAGCACCGACGACACCACGGTCTCGAGGCAGCCGCGATTGCCGCACCGGCACCACAGCCCCTGGCTCTGATCGCTCAGTCGGGTGTGGCCGATCTCGCCGGACAGGCCCAGTGATCCGCGATAGACCGAGCCGTTCAGCACCAGGCTTGCCCCGATGCCCTCCGACGCCTTGATGTAGACGAAGTCGCGCAGACCGCGGGCCGCCCCGAAGCGCATCTCGCCCTGGGCGCCCAGCTCCGCGTCGTTGAACGTGATCACCCGACGGCCGAACAGGCCGGAGAGCTCGTCCGCGGGGTTGAGCCTGGTCCAGCCCGGCATGATCGACACGGCCCGGATCCGGTTGCTCTGCACGTCCAGTGGTGCCGGGATGCCGGCCGCCACACTCAGCACCTGGTCGCGACCCAGCCCGAGCTGGCTGAGCAGGCGCGAGGCCATTCCGGCCGCCGCGTCCAGTGCGGCGCGTCCCTGTCCGTCCACGTTGACCGCCGACGTCTGCTCGGCCAACACCGTGCCCTCGGTGTCGGCCACCGCGACGCCGACGTGATCATGGCCGAAGTCCACGCCGACCACCACGCCGCGCGGCGGGGTGGCGACCAGGAGGGCGGAGGGCCGGCCGCGGCCGGCCCCCTTTCCCCCGGGCTCGAGAACGTCTTCCGCGACCAGGTGGTCGTTCAGCAGGTCCTGCACCGCCTCCGCGATGGCACTGCGGGACAGGCCGGTCATCAGGCTGAGATCGGCGCGGGTCACGCCGCTCTCCCGTCGAATGATGTCCAACAGCCTCTGGCGGGATCGAAATCTTCGGGCGGAGGGCTGCTCGACGGTGGGCATTGCCCGAGCTTACGCTCTTATATCCGGTCATGCAACTTTAATAGGACACTCTAATACCTGTAACCAGATTAAGTCAAGAAGCGTGCACTATTCGACGACCCGTCCGCTGGTGTCTAATCCGGACTGAGTTGATCTTCACGAGCTGGCGGAGGCAGTGTGTCGAATCTCAAGATCGCTGTACTGGGGCCGATCCCGTACGACCGCATTACCACCCACCGCGGTCAGGTGTTGGAGAAGTACGGCTGCGCGCTGTACACGACGGTCGCGCTGGCGACTCTGCTCGATCCGGCTGACGTGATCTGCCCGATCGTTCATGTCCGCCGCCAGGACGAAGTGCCGATCAAGCGGCTGCTGGAGCCGTTCGGCAACGTCGACGTGTCCGGTATCAGGTCGCACACCGACCGCGGGGACGTCGTCGAGCTGAACTACGTCGACCAGAACACCCGGGTCGAGCGGCAGACCGGCTTCATGGCCCCGATCACGCCGATCGACCTGGCTGGTGTGCTGGACGCCGACGCGTTCGTCTGCGTCCCGATCACCGATTACGAGGTCGGCCTGGACACGCTCAAGTTCATCAAGGGCAACAGCTCCGGTCTGGTCCTTCTCGACGCGCACGGGCCGACGAACTCCCTGACGCGCGGCGGCGAGCGGTTCCACCGGCTCTGGGCCGAGCGTGATTCCTGGCTGCCGAGCGTCGACATCTTGAAGATGAACCTCGAGGAAGCCGGCTGCAGCTGGTTTCCGCCGGGCGACGCGCCCGGGGGGACGACCACGGGCCGGCCGCTGCCGACCTCGGAACTGCCCGGCTTCGCGCGCCACTGCCTGGCGCGCGGAGTCCGCTCGGTCTGCGTCACGCTCGACCAGCACGGCTGCGCGGTCTTCGAGCTGGACTCCATCGGTCGGCTGGTCGAGCACCACATCGACCGGCTTCCCGTCGACCACGTCGTCGACACCACCGGCTGCGGTGACTCCTTCGCGGCGGGGATGGCCTTCGGCTATTTGCGCTACCACGACATCGTCCAGGCCGCCCGCTTCGGTAACGCGATGGGTGCCCAGCGTTGTGCCGGCTCGGAGCTGGCGATCTATCGCCCGCTGGCCGAGACCGAGCGGCAGATCGCGCTGGCCTACGCGGCCTGACCCGCCGTTGCCGAGACCCCACCACCAACACCCAAGCGAGGGCGCCATGTTGCGCGATCTTCTCAGCGCCGAGGAGTGGCTGATCACCGAGTCGGGACTCGACCTTGGCCGGCTGAACACCTTCGAGACCTTGTTCACCGTCGGCAACGGGCTGATCGGGACCCGCGGCGCCCTGGAGGAAGGGCACCGCGGCGAGTTGTCGGGGACCTACCTCGCCGGTGTCTATGACAGCTACGACGCGGCGGTCATCGATCTGGTCAATGCTCCGGACTGGCTGTCCCTCGCCGTCTTCGTCGACGGCGTCCGGCTCGACATCCAGACCTGCTCAGTCGTCTCGCACGAGCGGGCGCTGGATCTGCGGCGCGGGCTGCTGTGGCGCCAGACGATCTTCGTCGACGCCGCCGGTCGCCGCACGCGGCTGGAGTCGCTGCGGATCGCCAGCATGCATGACCCGCATCTGTGCGCCGTGCGGATGGAGGTCACCGCAGAGAACCACAGCAGCCCGATCGTCGTGGAGAGCGCGCTGGACGGCTACCGGCGCAACCTCGACCGGCTCCCGGTCTATGCCGACGGAACGGCGTTCGATCCCGACGTCCGCTGGGACAAGTGGGCGCACAGCAAGCATCTCGTCGAGGTGGGTCGTCGCGGCGCCGGGGATCGGCTCGAGCTGGAGATGCAGACCATCGACAGCCGGATCCTGCTCAGCTATGCGGCGAGCACGGCCAGCCCGACCCACGAAGCCGCCGACAGCTGGATCGAGCAGCGCTCGGAGTGGATCGCGCTGCGGTCGCGGTATGCGCTCGCCCAGGGCGAGCCGCTGTGCCTGGACAAGCTCGTCACGATCCACACCTCCCGGGACAGCCCGGAGCCCGGTCTTCGAAGCCGGGCGGCGCTCGACCGGCACCGGGAACGAGGCTTCGACGCGTGCATCGCCGACAGCGAACGTGCCTGGCAGCGCCTGTGGCGCGACTGCGACTGCTCGATCATCGGTGACCCGGACGCGACCAAGGCGGTGAGGTTCGGCATCTATCAGTTGCTGATCGCCGCCAACCCGCACGACCCCACGGTGAACATCGGCGCGAAGTCGCTGACCGGCGAGGGGTATCGCGGGCACGTCTTCTGGGACACCGAGGTGTTGTTGCTGCCCTTCTTCGTCTTCACCAGACCGGAGACGGCCAGGACGCTGCTGCGCTATCGCCACCATACGCTGCCGGCCGCGCGCGAGCTCGCCAAGGAGAGCGGACTTCGGGGCGCCAGATATCCCTGGGAGTCTGCCGACACCGGGCGCGAGGAGTGCCCGATCTGGACCAACGACGGAAGCTTCCGGTTCTGGAGCCGAGACGAGGAGATCCACGTCACGGCCGATGTCGCGCACGGGGTGGTGAGCTATGTCGACGCGACGGGGGACGTCGACTTCCTGCTCCACTACGGCGCCGAGATCCTGTTCGAGAGCGCAAGATTCTGGCACGATCGGGCCGAGCCGGACCGCGTCACCGGACGGTGCTCGATCACACAGGTGATGGGACCGGACGAGTTCCACTCCCACGTCGACGACAACGCGTTCACCAACCGGCTCGCCCAGTGGAATCTCGAGCACGCGGCTCGGGTGTACCGCGAGCTGTCGGCCGACCGACCCGACCGGCTGGCCGAGATCGCGAGCCGGATCGGGTTGCAGCCGGTCGAGGTGGAGCAGTGGCTGCGGGTGGCCGAGGGGCTCCGGCTCGAGATCGACGTCGCCGACCCGGTGATCGAGCAGTTCGCCGGCTACTTCGACCGGCTGGACGTGCCGATCACCAGCTGGGACGAGAACGACATGCCGCGCTATCCCGCGGGCTATCACCACTTCAACTGCGAAGACACCATGCTGCTCAAGCAGCCGGACGTGATCATGCTCCTGCACATGCTCCCGGACGACTTCGACCGAGCGACCAAGCTGGCCAACTTCGAGTTCTACGAGGCGCGAACGCTGCACAAGTCGTCGCTCAGTCCGGCAATCCACGCGATCATGGGGATCGAGGTCGGTGATGCCGCGCGGGCCGTCCAGTACTTCCGGCGATCCGCCTTCGTCGACCTCGCGGACAACCAGGGCAACACCCACGAGGGGATCCACATCGCCTCGGCCGGCGGAACCTGGCAGGCGCTGGTCTGCGGCTTCGGCGGATTCCGGGTGCGGCACGGACAGCCACACTTCGACCCGTGGCTGCCGGACCAGTGGCAGGGAATCCGGTTCCGGCTGCATTGGCGTGGACATGCGATCGACGTGACCGTTGAGCACGGCGCCGTCACTCTGACGCTCGACGCGCCCGCCGATCAGGTCGTGCAGGTGTGCGTCGCGGGCAGTCCGGTGCGACTCGTCGCCGGAGAAGAACGACGAGTCGCACTGGCCTGAACAGCTCTGGCCGGTCGCGATCCGGACAGCCGATTTCTCAGGACGAAAGGAAACGATCATGGTCGGACAGGGTGGCTCCGCCTCGACGGAGGCCTCCATCTACGACGATGCGGCCGGCGGGAAGGGGGTCGTCCGGATCGCTGCGGTCGCCGCTCTCGGCGGCTTCCTCTTCGGCTACGACAGCGCGGTGATCAACGGCGCCGTCTCCGCGGTGGCGAAGGAGTTCGATGCCGACGCCGCATCGCTCGGCTTCGCGGTGGCCTCGGCGCTGCTCGGTGCCGCCGCCGGAGCGCTGGCCGCCGGTCGCATCGCCGACCATGTCGGCCGGCTCGCGGTGATGCGGATCGCCGCCGTGTTGTTCGTGGTCAGCGCGATCGGCGCGGGTCTGGCACCCAGTCTGTGGGTGCTGGTGGTGTTCCGGGTGATCGGCGGTCTCGGGGTCGGCATGGCGTCGGTGATCGCCCCCGCCTACATCGCGGAGATCTCCCCGGCCAGGATCCGCGGTCGGCTGGCCTCATTGCAACAACTGGCGATCGTGACCGGGATCTTCATCTCCTTGCTGGTCGACTTCCTGTTCGCCCGGGCGGCCGGCGGCTCGGACCAGCCGTTCTGGTTCGGCCTGGACGCCTGGCAGTGGATGTTCCTCGCGATGGCGGTGCCGGCCGTGCTGTACGGCCTGCTGTCGCTGACCATCCCCGAGTCGCCGCGCTTCCTGATCTCCAAGCACAAGATCACAGCGGCCACCGCGATCTTGTCGAAGCTGCTGGGGGAGACCGACATCGAGCTGAAGATCGCGCGGATCAGGGAGACGATGGAACGCGAGACCGAGCCGTCGTGGCACGATCTCAAGGGCCCCAGCGGGCGCGTGGCCGGGATCGTCTGGGTCGGGCTGCTGCTGTCGATGTTCCAGCAGTTCGTCGGCATCAACGTGATCTTCTACTACTCGAACATCTTGTGGGAGGCCGTCGGCTTCCAGGAGAGCCAGGCGTTCGTGATCACCGTGATCGGCGCCACGATCAACATCCTGACCACGTTGATCGCGATCGCGACCGTCGACCGGTTCGGCCGCAAGCCGCTGCTGATCATCGGATCGATCGGGATGACGATCACCCTGGCCACGATGGCGTTCGTCTTCGGCACGGCACCCGTCGTCGACGGGACGCCCGTGCTGGAAGGTGCTCAGGGGCCGATCGCGCTGGTGGCTGCCAACCTGTTCGTGGTCGCCTTCGGCATGTCCTGGGGCCCGGTCACCTGGGTGCTGCTGGGGGAGATGTTCCCGAACCGGATGCGAGCCGCCGCGCTCTCGGTGGCCGCCGGCGGCCAGTGGGTGTCGAACTGGATCATCACTGTCACCTTCCCCGGCTTGAAGGACGTCTCGCTCGCCCTGGCGTACGGCCTGTACGCGACGTTCGCGCTGCTCTCGTTGTTCTTCGTCGCGCGGTTCATCCGCGAGACCAAGGGCAAGGCGCTGGAGGACATGGACGCCGACGTCCCGCACCGGCAGGACGCGGCTCGACGCTGACACCGCGACCTCCTCGGCCGGACGACAGCACACGGCCCGCGATCCGGACGGGATCGCGGGCCGTGCTCGGCTCGGGGTGCGAGGCTCAGCCGATCAGGTGCTCCACGGCCAGCTGCTGCAGCGCGACGAAGCCGTAGTCCCGCTCGGCCGTCTTCTCCGGGTCGAACCCGTCGTCGGTGCTGCGGAAGGCCTCCAGCGACTCGCCGTCGGCGATCGTCGGCTCGGCCAGGTCGTAGACGCCGGCGTAGCGCATCGCCTCCTGCACCCGCGGGTCGGCGCGGAACGCCTTGGCCTTCTCGGCCAGCCCGATGTAGGTCGACATGCAGGCCGCGGCCGACGCCCAGACGCCGTCCAGGTACTCCGTCCGCGACGGCTTGTAGTCGAAATGCCGCGGGCCGGTGTAGCGCGGGCCGTCGGGGTAGCCCGGGAAGCCGTTCTCGATCAGGTCGACGGTGAAGAAGGCGCTGATCAGGTCGCCGTGGCCGAAGACCAGGTCCTGGTCGTACTTCAACCCACGCTGGCCGTTCAGGTCGATGTGGAACAACTTGCCCGACCACAGCGCCTGGCCGATGCCGTGGGTGTAGTTGAGGTTGGCCATCTGCTCGTGCCCGACCTCGGGATTCAGCCCGACGATGTCGCCGTGCTCCAGCTCGGCGATCAAGGCCAGCGCATGGCCGACGCTGGGCAGGAAGATGTCGCCGCGCGGCTCGTTCGGCTTGGGCTCCAGGCCGATCACCAGGTCGTAGTTCTGCGACTTGATGTAGCCGGCGATGGTGTCCAGGCCCTCCTTGTAGCGCTCCATCGCCGCGTAGACGTCCTTGGAGCCGTCGTACTCGCTGCCCTCCCGGCCGCCCCACATGACGAACGTCGAGGCGCCGACCTCGGCGGCCAGGTCCACCGCGTCGAGGATCTTGCGCAGCCCGAACCGGCGAACCGCGCGGTCGTTGGAGGTGAGCCCGCCGTCCTTGAAGACCGGGTGGCTGAAGGTGTTGGTGGTGACCATCTCGATCACCAGACCGGCCTTCTCGGTCGCGTCGGTCAGCTTGCCGACGATCTCCTTCTTGGTCGGGTCGTCAGAGCCGAACGGGAACACGTCGTTGTCGTGGAAGGTGATGCCCCAGGCGCCGAGCTCGGCGAGCTTGTCGGAGTACTCCCAGGGATCCAGCGCCGGCCGGCTCGGGCCGCCGAACGGGTCGGTGCCGGTCCAGCCGACGGTCCAGAGGCCGAACGAGAACTTGTCTTCCGGGGTGGGCTTGCGCACCATCGCGACACTCCTGTGTGTTGGTGGACTTAGTACTTAGTGGTTACTAGGTAACTGCTACGATAGCGACCACCGAAATCGAGCGTCAAGACAGGTACGAGGGGGATCGGGTCGTGCGGCTGGCCAGTGCGGAACGCGCCAAGCGGCAGCGCCTCGCGCCCGGTGACCGGCGGACCCAGATCATCGACGCGGCCACCCGGCTGATCGGCCAGCGCGGTTTCTGGGGTGTCTCGGTGCACGACATCGCCGCCGCCTGCGGGATCACCGACGCCGGACTGCTGCACCACTTCGGCACCAAGGACGCGCTGCTGATCGCCGTCCTCGAACGGCGCGACAAGGTCGACGACGACTCGCTGGCCCGCCGGCTCGGCATCGAGCCGGACCGGCTGTACGAGGCCGTCCGGGGCCTGCCGCTGGCCGAGGTGTGCGCCGCGGTGGTCGCCCGGAATGCCGAGCAGCCGGAGATCGTCCGGCTCTACTCGGTGCTGAACGCGGAGTCGCTCACCCCGGCCCACCCGGCGCACGACTACTTCGTCGCGCGCGAGGCGCGGGTGATCGCCTTCTTCGGCAGCCCTCGCTCCGACCTGCACCCCGACCCGGTCGTCCGTGGCCGGCAGGTGATCGCGATGATGGACGGGCTCCAGCTGCGCTGGCTCCGCGATCCCGAGCGGGTCGACCTGCCGACCGAGTGGGCGGCCCTCTTCGGCCGGGCACTGTCCGGCGTGGCTCAGAGCTGATCGGGCGATCAGTCTGCGGTCCGGGACCGGTCAGTCCAGCGTGACGCGATGTCCAGCGTGACGCGATGCCCTGCGTGACGCGATGCGAGGGGAGGACCGATGACGAGTCTGCAGGAGTTCGTAGGTCGGCAGGTGGAGAGCCCCACGCTGCCGGGGGCGGTCGCCCTGGTGGCTCACGGCGACGAGATCGAGTTCGCGGCGGCCGGAAGCCTGGACGTCGACGGCTCGACGCCGATCGCCCGCGACACGGTGTTCCGGATCGCGTCGCTGAGCAAGTCGATCACGGCGGCCGCACTGTTGATGGTGGTCGAGGACGGGCTGGTCGGCCTGGACGACCCGATCCGGCGCTGGCTGCCGGAGCTGGCCGAGCCGTCGGTGGTCCGGACGCCGCAGAGCCCGATCGACGACGTGGTCCCGGCCGACCGGGCGATCACCGTGGAGGACCTGCTCAGCTTCCGCGCCGGCTGGGGTTATGCGGCCGACTTCTCCCTTCCCGCGGTGCAACCGCTGTTCGGTCTGGGCGGGGCCCCGCGTGGGGACGCGCTGCCGGCCACCGACGACTGGCTGGCCCGGCTGGCCGGGACGCCGCTGCTCTACCAGCCGGGCGAGGCCTTCCTCTACAACACCTGCTCCGACCTGCAGGGCCTGCTGGTCGCCCGGGCGAGCCGGACGTCGTTCGCCGACTTCCTCGCCGAGCGGATCTTCGGTCCGCTCGGGATGACCGACACCGGGTTCTGGGTGCCGCCGGCAAAGCTCGGCCGGATGGGCCCGCTCTACGCGCCGACCGAGGCGGGCGGACTGGACCAGGTGGACGCGGCGTCGGAGCACTGGACCCACCCGCCTCGGTTCGCCTCGGGCGCCGGCGGGTTGCTGTCGACCGCCGACGATCTGCTCGCGTTCGCCCGGCTGCTGCTGGCCGGCGGCACGGTCGGCGACCGCACGCTGCTGTCCGCCGCTGCCGTCGGCGCGATGACGACCGACCACCTGACGGCCGAGCAGCGGGCCGGCGGCGAGATCTTCCTGGAGGGACAGGGCTGGGGCTACGGCGGTTCGGTCGACGTGACCCCGACCGAGCCGTGGACGGTCCCCGGCCGGTACGGCTGGGTCGGCGGCAGCGGGACCGCCTGGCACGTCGAGCCGGCCAGCGGGACCGCCACCGTCTTGCTGACCCAGGTCGAGATGACCTCGCCGAGCCCGCCGCCGGTGATGCGCGAGTTCTGGACGTACGCCGCCGGTTGGAGCTAGACCCCGAGCACCGCGGACAGCGCCGCGATGTCGTCCGGCCCGACCCGGCAGCAGCCGCCGACGTACCGGGCGCCGGCGGCCACCCAGTCCTGAGCCAGCCGGACGTCGAATGCGCCCGATCCTGCCCAGGAGCGGCTCGCGGCATCCCAGGCCTCGCCCCGGTTCGGATAGGCGACGGCTGGCAGCCCGGTGACCGCGACCGCCGCCGACACGGCCGAGGCGACGTCGGCCGGCGCGCAGCAGTTCACCCCGACCGCGAGCACCCGGCCGGAACCGGCCGCCACCGAGAACGCGTCGTGCAACGGCTGGCCAGCCCGGGTCCGGTCGGCCACGATCGAGTAGCTCACCCAGGCCGGCAGCGCGAACTCGTCGAGCAGCCCGACCAGGACCTCCGCCTCGTCGACGTCGGGGATGGTCTCGATCGCGATCAGGTCGGGACCGGCTGACGCCAGCAGCTCCAGCCGGGGCGCGTGGAAGTCGCGCAGCTCGGCGGCGGTCAGCCCGTAGCCGCCGCGGTACTCCGACCCGTCCGCCAGCACGGCGCCGTACGGCCCGACCGAGGCCGCAACCAACCGTTCGACCCCGTCGCCGGCCAGCTCGTCCCGCACCGCGCGGGCGATCGTCACGCTCCGCGTGATCAGCCGGGCCGCCTCGGTCGCATCCAGACCGAGCCGGACCAAGCCGTCCACGCTGGCCTGGTAGCTGGCCGTGGTGGCAACCCGCGCGCCCGCCGCGAAGTACGTCCGGTGCACCGCGGCGATCTCGTCGGGGGCGTCACGGAGCAGCCGCGCGGTCCACAGCTCGCCGGACAGATCCTGGCCGCGGTCGGCGAGCGCATTGGACATTCCGCCGTCGAGCAGGACGACCTCGGGTGTCGGCACGGCACCAGTCTGGCCGACCTGGCGGCAGCGGGTCAGCCGGCCAGCCGGCTGAGCCCCTCGCGCCAGAAGGCGACGAGGTCTGCCGTGGTCGGCAGCTCGTCGGCATCGCGCAGGGCCCCGAAGATCACGTTGAAGAACTCGCTGCCGTCGTTGTCGCGCGCGCTCACGTATGCGTACGGTCGCTGGTAGCTGTCGTCCCCGGGCGAGCAGCCGAACGAGTGGCCGGCCACCACTACGGCGACATCGAAGTGCTCGGGCCACAGCACCGGCGTCTGATCGGGGGCGAACAGCCGCAGTGCGGCATCGCCGAGGGCGAACCAGTCGGTGATCCGCCGGGCGTGCCCGGGGGCCAGCTCGATCCGCTGCTCCGCGCTCGCGCCACTGCCGTCGGCGTAGCCGATCTCCGGTGCGCCGAACGCGATGCCGAGAGTCTCGGCGACGGCCCCGTAGGTCCCGGACGCGGGTACGTGCTCGCCGTCGGTCGCGACCAGATCGCCGTTCTCGAAACGGATTCCGGGGCCGGCGGTGGTGCCGAAGCCGCCGGGGGTGATGCGCAGCGCGATCTCGCCGCTGGCACGGAACTCGGGTCCGGCGAGCAGGCACTCGGCGATCGCGTGCAGCGATCGGCGCGTGTTGATCAAGGTCTTCAGGTCGGCGTCGTCCTGCAGGGTGGTCATCGGTTTCGCCTCTCTCGTCACTTCTCGTCCCGCACTCCGGCGTAACGCCGGTGGGGGTCACGGGATCTGTCGGGTGGACGACGCGGTGGCCGGCCGCCGCGACATCCGATCAGAGTGCTCCGAGCGCGGAGGTGTTACATGACGACGCTGGTGGATCCGGCGCAAACCGCTCGCCGACTCGAGGTGGGCCTGACCGATCTGGTGACGGACACGCCGCACGGCGTCCAGCTGGACGGTGTCGACCTGGTGCTGGTCCGCCGGGGCGACGACGTCGCGGTGTTCGAGGGCCGCTGCCAGCACCGCGGCGCGCTGCTGGCCGACGGCTCGGTGATCGGCGACGACCTGGTCTGCGGTGTGCACGGCTGGGACTACCGATTGGACACCGGGATCAGCTCGTACGACCCGAGTCAGCGGCTGCACAAGTTCCGGCACACGATCACCGCCGACGGCGGGATCGAGCTGGACCCGGTCGAGCTGGCCACGTTCGTCCGGGAGCGTGCGCTGGCCGGTCCGACGGAGGTGTACGACCGGCTCTACGCCGATCCGCACCAGGCCACCGACGAGGAACCGTTCGTCGGCGAGATCCACGACCTGGCCCGAAACGGTCTGACCCGCACCGGCCACCACGGCCCGGTCGCCGCGATGGGAGTGCCGCGCACCGAGCTGCCGAAGTGGGACGACCTGCAGCTGCTGGCCGCACAGCTGGCCCGGCTGCCGTTGCTGGACGACGAGCCGGTGGCAACCGAGGTGATCATCGGGCCGAACGCGGCCCGGCCGCTGCGGCTGGACATCCCGGTCTTCGTCAGCGACATGAGCTTCGGCGCGCTGTCCCAGGAGGCCAAGACGGCCCTGGCCCGCGGCGCGGAGCGCGCGGGCACAGCGATCTGCTCCGGCGAAGGGGGCATCCTGCCCGAGGAGCACGCGGAGTGCTCCCGCTATCTGTACGAGATCGCCTCGGCCCGGTTCGGCTTCAGCGAGGACGTGCTGCCGAGCGTGCAGGCCGTGCACCTGAAGCTCGGCCAGGGGGCGAAGACCGGCACCGGCGGGCATCTGCCCGGCAGCAAGGTCGTCGGCCGGATCGCGGAGGTCCGGGGGCTGGCCGAGGGGCAGCCGGCGATCAGTCCGGCCCGGTTCCCGGAGTGGTCGTCGGCCCGGGACGCGCTCGGCGTGATCGACCTGGTTCGCGCGAGAACCGGTGGAATCCCTGTCGGGGTGAAGATGTCGGCCCAACACGTGGAGGCGGACCTCGCGGTCGCGCTGGACCTCGGCGTCGATTACGTGATCTTGGACGGTCGGGGCGGCGGCACCGGCGCGGCACCGTTGATCTTGCGCGACAACATCAGCGTGCCGCTGATGGCCGGCCTCGCCCGGGCCCGGCGCTGGATGGATGATCATGGTGTGGGCCGGTCGGTGACCCTGGTCGCGACCGGAGGCATCCGCCGCCCCGCGGACGTGATCAAGGCGATGGCGCTCGGTGCCGATGCGGTCGCGGTGTCCAACTCCGCGCTGCAGGCCATCGGCTGTGTGGGCATGCGGGCGTGCCATACGGACAACTGTCCGGTCGGGATCGCCACCCAGAAGCCTCACCTGAGAGCCCGGCTCCCGGTCGAGCGAGCCGCCGACCAGCTGCAGCGGTATCTGCAGAGCAGTGTCGAGCTGATGACGGTGCTAGCCCGGGCCTGCGGCCACGCGAGCCTGTCGGACTTCCGCGCCGACGACCTCACCTCGTGGCGGCGCGACGTGGCCGACCTCGTCGGGGTCTCCTACGCCGGTGTGGGGAGGGCGTGATGTCGACGAGCTGGCACCGGGTGGCCACCACCGACGTACCGGGTGAGGGCAGGGTGCGGACCGCGGTAGTGGACGGCCGGTCGGTGGCGCTGGCCCGCTGCGGTGGGCGGCTGGGCGCGCTGGAAAACCGTTGCCCGCACCAGGGCGGCCCGCTCGGTGAGGGATCGATCGAGAACGGCTGGCTGCGCTGTCCCTGGCACGGGTACGACTACGACCCGCTGACCGGGACACCGCCGGAGGGGTTCTCCGACGCCCCGGCCGCCTTCCCCACCGAGGAGCGAGCGGACGGAACCTGGGTCGCGCTGCCCGATCTGCCGGCTCACGTGCGCACGGTCGGCGACGTCGTGGTGGAGACCTTGATCAATTGGGGAGTGGACCGGGTCTTCGGCATGGTCGGCCACTCCAACCTCGGCGTCGCCGAGGCCATGCGGCGGGCGGAGGAACGGGGGGAGCTGAGCTACGTCGGGATCCGGCACGAGGGCGCCGCCGCCTTCGCGGCCAGCGCATACGGGAAGCTGACCGGTCGCCCCGCGGCCTGCCTCGCGATCGCCGGACCCGGATCGACGAACCTGCTGACCGGGCTCTACGACGCCAAGGTCGACGGTGCGCCGGTGATCGCGCTGTCCGGCCAGGTGCCGAGCTCCGCCCTGGGCCGCGGCGCCTTCCAGGACCTCGATCTCAACGCTGCCTTCCGCGACGTGTCCGTGTCCACGGCAACCCTGCATGCCGCGAGTGATCACGGCGAACTCATCTCCGCTGCGGTGAAGCATGCACTCGACGGGCGCGGCGTCGCCCACCTGGTGCTGCCCGACGAGGTGCAGGTGCAGCCGAGCGACGCCGAGCCCGGCAGGCCGGACGGCCGGCTCGCGAACCGGCGCACGCAGCCGTCGCCGGACTCGGTCGCCGACGCGGCGGTGCTGGTCCGCGGCGCGCGACGTCCGATCATCGTCGCGGGTCACGGCGCCCGGGCCGCGGTCGGACCGCTGACCGCGCTGGCCGAACGCCTCGGCGCGCCGGTGCTGACCACGTTCAAGGCCAAGGGGCTGATCCCCGATGATCATGAGCTCGCGGCCGGAGTGCTCGGCCGCAGCGGGACGCCGGTCGCGTCCTGGTTGATGAACGAGTCGGATCTGGTGATCGTGGTCGGCGCCTCGTTCTCCAACCACACCGGAATCGCGAGCTACAAGACCTTGATCGCGATCGACGACGATCCCGCGGCGATCGGCCGGTTCACCCCGGTCGCCGTCGGCGTACTCGGCGACGCCGGACTCGGGCTGACGGCCCTCGATGCCGCCATCGGCGCGGACCCGGCGGCGGTCGACCAGCGCTCCGACGTCGCGGCCCGCCGCGCGCTGTGGCGGGCCGAGAAGGAGCGCCGGGCCGCCGACGACCGTGGTCGCGGGCTGCCGGCCGCTGCCGTGTTCGACGTGCTGTCCCGGCTCGCCCCGGCGGACGCGGTGTTCACCGTCGACGTCGGCAACCACGCGTACTCCTTCGGTCGCTATCTCGAGTCCAAGGGGCAGCCGGTGCTGATGTCGGGCTATCTCGGTTCGATCGGCTTCGGCTTCCCGGCCGCGATGGGCGCGTGGGCGGCCGATCCGAGCCGGCCGGTGATCGCGGTCACCGGCGACGGCGGCTTCGGTCAGTACCTGGCCGAGCTGACCACCGCGGTGAAGTACCGGATGCCGATCAAGCATGTGCTGTTCGACAACGGCTCGCTCGGCAAGATCGGCAAGGAGCAGCGCGCCGGGCAGTTCCCGGAGTGGCAGGTGAGTCTGGTGAACCCGGACTTCGCCGCGTACGCCCGGCTGTGCGGTGCGGGTGGTGAGACGGTCCGCACCCGCGGCGAGATCGAGCCGGCGATGGCACGCATGCTGGCGGCCGAGGGGCCGTACCTGCTGCACGTCGTGCAGGATGCCGAGCTGGTGTAGCGATCATGACGTCGACCGGCTTGGTGATCGTCCTCGCCGTCGCGGCGGGGGTCAGTCTGGTCCGTGGACTGCTGCCCCGGCTGCCCCTGCCGGGACCGCTGCTCGAGTTGCTCTGCGGGCTGATGCTCGGTCCGACCGTGTTCGGTCTCGTTCCGGTGGACCCCCTGCTGTCGGCAGTTTCGGTGCTGGGGATGTCGTTCGTGCTGTTCCTCGCCGGCTACGAGCTGGACGTCCGCGGGCTGGTGGGCCCGGGTGAGCGACCGGCTCGAACGGGGCTCGTCATCTCCCTCGTCCTCGCGCCGATCGCCACGGGTGTGCTCTGGCTGATCGGTTGGGATCTGCGCGCCGCCGGCCTGGTGGCGTGTGCGCTGCTGGCGACGTCGGTCGGACTGGTCGGCCCGCTGCTGCGTGACTCCGGTCTGGCGACGCACCGGGTCGGCCGGCTGACCCTGGCGGGAGCGGCGCTCGGGGAGATCGCGGCGATCGTGGCGATCTCGGTCGGCTTCGGCGCGGCCCGGACACCGCTGGCCTCGCTGGCGCTGCTCGGGGTGATCCTCGCGCTCGGTGCGCTCACGGCATGGGTGTTCGCGTTCGTCGCGCGTAGTCCTCGGATCCGGGCTGCGGTGCTCGCCCAGGCAGACGGCGGAGGTCAGGCCAGGGTCCGGCTGGCCGTTCTCGCGGTGGCCGGATTCGCTCTGCTCGCCTCGACCCTCGGTCTGGAAGCCGTGCTTGGTGCCTTCCTGGCGGGCGGCCTGGCGCGGCTGGTGGACCCCGATCCGGAGACCACTCACCCGGGCTTCCTGATCAAGCTCGACGCGCTCGGCTTCGGTCTGTTGATCCCGGTGTTCTTCGTCACCAGCGGGCTGCGCCTCGATCTGAGACCGGTTCTCGCGGATCCGCGTGCCGTGCTGGTCGTGCCGGTTCTGTTGATCCTCCTGCTGGCAGTCCGTGGCACCGCCGCGCTGGCCTACCGCCCGGTTCTGCCCGCGCGTGACGTCCTCACCGCCGGGCTGCTGCTCGCGACGTCGCTGCCGTTCCTGCTCGTCGCCGCCGAGATCGGGGAGTCGAGCCAGTTCCTGGACCATGCCCAGGCCGGCGCGCTCGCGCTGACCGGCGTGTTGTCGGTGGTCGTGCTGCCGACGGTCGCCGTCGGTCTCGGCCGCCGGTCATTCGCGGCGGGCGTCCCATGAGGACGTACGGCTTCGCTATGGTGCCGCTGTGGCCGCTCTGCCTGCCGACGAGGCACTGCTCGCCGGGCTGCTGGCCGGGGACGAGCAGACCTTCGCCACCGTCGTCCGGGCCTGGTCCCCGGCCATGCTGCGGGTCGCTCGTTATCACGTCGGATCCGGTGCGGTCGCCGAGGAAGTCGTCCAGGAGACCTGGCTGGCGGTCGTGACACATCTCGCCGGCTTCGAGGGCCGGGCCGCGCTGAAGACCTGGGTGCTGCGGATCTGTGCCAACGTGGCGCGACGTTCGGGTGCACGCGAGGGCCGCAGCGTCCCGATCGGTGCGCCGACCGACGGGCCGACGGTCGACCCGGGCCGATTCCGGGGGCCGGAGGACCCCTATCCGGGGCACTGGAAGCCCGGCGCCGAACCGGCCGACTGGGGACCGGAGAGTCACGCGCTGAGCGAGGAGGCCCGCCGGACGCTCGCAGCGGCGATCCAAGCCTTGCCCGACCGCTACGCCCACGTGATCGCGCTGCGCGACATCCACGAAGTGCCGACCGATGAGGTCGCCGAGTTGTTGGGCACCACGACGGGTAATGTCCGCGTGCTCGTGCACCGGGCGCGGGCGATGCTGCGGGAACGACTGGCCGACTATTACACGGCGGAAGGGAGCACGGCATGAACGGTGTCGACGTCCCCTGCGCCGAGATCGTGGAGCTGGTCACGGACTATTTCGAGGGAGCGCTCCCGGCGGAGAAGACCCGGCTGTTCGAGGAGCACCTCGCCGCATGCGGGAAGTGCGGGCGTTACGTCGAGCAGATCCGGGCGACGTCGGAGGCGCTGGGCACGGTCTCGGACGAGACTCTCTCCGACGACGCCTGGACAGAGCTGCGCAACGCCTTCCGGGGACTCGGGCGCCGCTCCGGGAGCTGACCCGGCCGAGACGGTCCGCCGGCGCTCAGCCCTGGTCGGCCAGCGTGGCGGCGACGGCCTGGCGGGCCATGGCGACCATCCCGGGGTGGGTGTCCAGGTAGTAGGGCAGCGCCTCCAGGCCCTGCGCCAGCGCCCAAGCCCGGCCGCGCGCCCAGGTGTCGTCATCCACGGCGAGCAACGCCCGGAAGGCGCCCCGATCCTCGGAAGTGACGACATGGAAGGCCGCCATGACGTCGCCGGCCGGATCCCCGACGGCCAGGCCGCCGAAGTCGATCACACCGCTGAGCCGGCCGCCGGCGGTGAGCAGGTTGCCGCCGTACAGGTCCCGGTGCACCCAGACGCCGGGCGCCGACCATGCGGGCGCGTCCCGTGCCGCGTGCCAGACGGCGCGGGCTCGGCGCTGGTCGACCAGGCCCGGGTCCACTCGCGCGGCCGGGCCGAGCGCTCGCTCGAAGACGGCGTCGTACGCGCTGAGCGGGCCGGCCCGCCGACCCGGCGGGACCGGTGGGCCGCCGGTCGGGTCGGCCGCGCGCAGCGCCCGGACGAACTCCGCCAGCCGCGGTACGTCCTCGGTTCGCAGCCCGCCCGGCGCCACCGGGGCACCGGGCAGCCAGCGGCAGACCGCCCAGGGGAACGGGTAGTCCGAGGTCGGCTCGCCGTCGACGACCGGCAGCGGCACGCCGAGCGGCAGTCTCGGAGCCAGCGTGGCCAGCCAGCGGCGCTCGACCAGCAGCCCGTCCACGGCCGCGGCCTTGCGCGGGAGCCGGACCACCAGGTCGCCGCCGAGGATGAACATCAGATTGTCGGTGCCCTGGGCCGGCGCGGGCCGGAGGTCGCGCCCGGCCAGGTCGGGGGCCTGGCCCCGCAGCAGCCGCCGGACCAGTTCGAGGTCGATCGGCACCTCGTCGTCGTGCAGTCGCATCGCATCGACTCTCGCACACGCCTCGGTGATTGCTACCACGGTCGGCGATCGGGCCCGCTCGCCGGGTGATCGGGCGGCGCACAGCGTGACACCGCGACACACAGTCCGCGAACGGATGCGTGCCCGCGCGGCCGAGGAGGAAGCGATACCGGCTCGGTGGCGCTGAGCGTCTGACCACCCGGCAGCCGCAGCACTACGCTGCTGCGGTGGCGGGCGAACGGTTCAAGGCGGCGGTCGCGGTCTACGGGCTGCTGCGTCGCGGCGACCGGGTGCTGCTGCTGCGCCGGGCGGGCTCCGGCTTCCACGACGGGGAGCTCGCGCTGCCGGCCGGGCACGTGGACGCCGGCGAGAGCGCGCTGGCCGCGATCGTCCGGGAGCTGGCCGAGGAGCTCGGGGTGGACGTACGTCCGCGGGACTGCAGGTTGGCGCTGACCGGTCACGCCGGGCCGGAACGGCCGGGCGACGATACCTACGTCGACCTGTACTTCACCGTGGACCGGTGGGCCGGCGAGCCGCGGATCGGCGAGCCGGACAAGGCCGTCGAGCTGGTCTGGGCGCCGGTCGGGGAGCTGCCCGCGGACACCGTCGGGTTCATGGCGGAGGCGATCGGGACGATCGCCGCCGGCGGGCAGGACCGGCTCAGGCTGTGGAACTGGCCCGATGAGTCGCGCTGACCGGCTGAGCCGGCGCGCGGTGCTGCTGACCGCGGCGGGAGCGGTCGCGGCCGGTTGCGGCCCAACGTCGAGAGATCGCCCAGCGCCGAGAGATCGCGCGGCGCCGGGTTCGCCGGGCGCGACCGTCGCCGACGAACAGGCTCCCGCCGAATCGTCGGCTTCGCCGGAGCCCGGACCGGCCATGCCTACGTCGGCTTCGGCCGGAGTCGGCCCGACGACGGCCACGCCACGTGCACGGCCGCGTGTAACGCCGGCGCGACTGAGCCTGGCCGGCGACCGCCGCCGGGCGATGGCGTTCGCGGCGCTGACTGAGCCGGACGAGATCACGGTCGAGGGCCGGGTCGGCGCGACCCAGGCCTGGTCGACCTCCAAGGTGCTGATCGTGGCCGCGTTCCTGGACGGCGTCGCCGGCGGCGATCCGGACGCCATCACCGCGCGGAACCGGCAGCTGATCACGAAGGCGCTGACCGCCTCAGACGGCGAGGCGGTGAACGCACTGCGCGACCAGATCCCGGGCCGGCCGGGACCGGCGATGACCCGAGTGCTGCGGGCGATCGGCGACAGGACGACCAGCCCGCCCGACACGTACCAGGGACTGATGCGCTGGAGCATTCTCGAGCAGGTCCGGTTCATGGCCGCGATGGCGCACGGCCGAGTCGTCTCCCGCGCCGCGAGTTCCTTTCTGCGCAAGGCGATGCGGCCGATCCCGGCGCACGCCTGGGGCCTGGGCCGGATCGGCGCGAGTGCGTACAAGGGCGGTTGGCTGCGGGCGGACACCGCGACTCGGCAGCTGGGGCTCGTCGACGGCTACGCCGTCGCGATCATCACCACCGCCGGCCCCGCCCGCCGGCAGACCGACGGCGACTCCGCTCACGTACAGGCGATGGACCGGTTGGCCGCGTTGCTCGCCGAGCGGCTCGCGTTCGAGCGCTCTCGCTGAGCGACCGGACTCGGGAACCGGGGTTCAGGGAACCGGCCGGAATCCCGCTGCCTCGGCGGCGGCGAGACACGTCTCGGCCGAACGGATGCCGTCGGACGTACCCAAGCTCTGCACGCACGCTGCTGCCGCGGACACGGCCAAGCGAAGCACCCGCTCCATCGGCCAGCCCTCGTGCAGGCCGAGGATCACCCCGGACGCGAACGCGTCGCCGGCGCCGAGCGTGCTGACCACCTGCTCCGGCGCCAGCCGGACCGAGCCGTGCCGCCAGGACCGGCCGTCGGCGGTCACGGCGACCCCACCGGCGGGGAAGTGGATGACGGCGACCCGGCGTACGCCGAGGGCCAGCAGCTTCCGCGCGAGATCTTCCATCGCCGGCCAGTCCACGTCGTCGCCGGCCGGGATCTCGGCCCCCGTCATCGCCGCGGCCTCGACCTCGTTGATCACGATGCTGTCCAGCCGGGGAAGGCAGGACAGAGCCACCTCGCGCAACCGATCCGCCTGCAGGGACACCAGCTCGAGGTTGGTCTGCAGACCGGCCGAGCGGGCCGCGTCGAGCAGCCGCGCCCACCGGTTGCCACCGTCCGGCAGCGGCGCATCCATCGTCTCGTGCAGGCCGGGTGCGCCCACGTGGAAGATCCGCTCGGTCGTCGCCGAAAGGTCCAGCGTCGACAGGTCCATCGCGTCGTTCACGCCGGCGTGGTGGAAGAACGTCCGGCGGCCACCGATCTTCTCCACCATCACGTCGGTGAAGGCGGTCCGGCCGCCGGGGACCCGGGTCAGCCGAGCGACGTCGATCCCCAGCCGCCGACACTCCTCGACCACCAGGTCGCCGTGCTCGTCATCGCCGATCACGCCGGCCAGGGCGACCGGAAACTCGGCGCCCAGCCGGCGCAGATCGACCGCCAGGTTGAGACCTGGGCCACCCGAGCTGATCGAGACGCTCTCGATCCGGGCCACGTGATCACGCGCGGGATAGCTGTCGATCACCTTCGACACGTCCACCATCACCGAGCCGGCGCAGAGCACCCCGGCGCGGTCGGGGCTGCGGTGGCTCATTCGGTCAGCAGCGCGGGTTCGGTCACCTGCAGGTCCTCGGTCAGGCTCCGCTTCGGCGTCCTGCCGGCCCGGTCGAGCGCCTCGTGGTAGGCCTTGACCCCGTCGGCCGGCGACAGCTCGCCGCGCAGCACCGGTCGCATCAGCCGGACCAGGTCGAGCTGGGACTCGGCCCGCTGGATCTTGCGGCCGAAGAGGGCGATCCGGGCACCGCTCGCCTCGGCCCGGTGCAGCAGCTCGAACGTGTCGCGGACCGTGCCGCTCGAGCCGCCGAGGATCCCGACCACGAGCGACGGGTCGTGCTCGGTCAGCTCCGTGAGCGCGGCACTGCCGTTGTAGGCGACCTTGAGAAAGAGCGGACGCTCGGCCGCGGTGACGCCCGCGAGCGTCCGCACGATGCTGTCGTTGACGAACGCACCGACGTGCTCGGGGGCCAAGCGCTGCGCCGCGTTCGGGTTGAACACCTCCAGGAAGTGGCGGATGCCGGCCGCTGCCGCGTCGCCGCGGAACCGGGCGTACGCCTCCGCGGTGGCGAGGTCGCGGTCGAGGTCGGCGTTGAACGTGGCCGAGTAGAGGACCAGATCGCAGAACGGACGGATCGCGGCCAGGTTCGCGGTCCGGAACGGCCGGGACGGGTGGGTCGGATAGTCGGCGAACCGGCTGTTCCAGATGTCGGTGGTGTCGTTGCCGCGGACCGCCAGCGTGGCCTGATCGCCGATCGAGCCAGCCATCGCCAGCCGCTCACCGTTGGCGGCCGAGGTCAGCATGATGTCGACCGCTCCGGCGGCGAGCAGCGCCCGCATGGCGTCGAGATAGCTCTCCCGGGTGCCGTACTGACCCGGGCCGGCGAGCCCGGACGGGTCGTCGACCAGCGGCCCGGCCGAGGTGATCCCGAAGGCCATGTCGCCGTCCTTCGCGTCGGCGATCACGAAGTCGTCGGGGGTGTACGTCCCCGCCAGGATGCTCGCCAGCTTGCGATCGAGGCTGCGGGTGGGTGCGGCGGCGTCGCTGGTCGTCACTGTCCTGCCTTGTCGTCTCGGGTCTGGTGCTGGAGGCACGTGGTTCGTGCAGCCTCCCTGATTCTGTCCCTCCGGTCAGCCTAGGGGGCCCGGATCGGCGGTCGAACCGGCACTGGAGGGAGAAAATCAGGGCTGGGCGAATCAGGGCAGGGGCGAATCAGGGCCGGGGCGAATCAGGGCCGGGGGCCGACCTGTCGGGCCAGGCTGCCGATGATCAACTCGAGCTGTCGCTCGAACGATCGCCGGGAGCGGTCCCGCTCGGGGTCGGGCGCGCCCGCCAGGGCCCGGGTCAGCGCGGTGTCCCGGCCGTCCGCGGTCCACACCTCGGCCGGCGCCGCCAGGTCGAGCGCCGCCCCGAGGCAGAGGGTGTCCAGCATGGTGATCGCGACCAGCAGGTCGTCGCCCGACAGCCCGGCCTGGTCCTCCAGGATCGCGGCCAGCCGGTCGTACTGCGCGAGCGTGTCGGGGTTGCCGACGGTCTGGCCGACCAGCATCGGGATCGCCGCGGGGTGCGCGGCGAAGCCGTCTCGATAGGCGGTCGCCCAGCGACGGACCGCCTCCTGCCAGTCCGCCGCCGGCTCGGCCGCGGCCAGCGGCCGGGTGAGCAGGCCACGGATCCCCTCGACGATGTCCGCGCGGCCGTCGACGTGGTGATACAGCGAGGACACGCTGACCCCCAGCTTGTGCGCCAGCTCGGGCACGGTGAACCGGCCGTCGCGATCGACCAGCTCCAGCGCCGCGGCCGCGATCAGCTCCCGGGACAGAATCGGCCGGTGCGGCCGTGCCATCAGGCGGCCGCCCGGTGGACGATCGAGCCCTCGACCACGGTCAGTCGCACCGGCGAGTCGGCGAACTCGTCCGGCGGCGCAGAGAGCGGGTCCAGCCCGAAGGCGCTCAGATCGGCGCGGAGGCCCTCGGCGATCCGACCGGAGACCGACTCCAGCCCGGCCGCGGCCGCGGCATGGGTGGTGTAGCCCTCCAGTGCCATTCGCGCGGTCAGCGCCTGATCGGGCAGCACCCGCTCGACCTCGGGCTGCCCGTGCGGGCGGCGGAGCTGGGCGTCGGCGATCACCGCGCGGGCATCGAACGGCGCCACCGGCCAGTCGGAGCCGAGCGCCAGTCGCGCGCCCGCGGCCCGCAGGTCGCGGGTCCGGAACGCCCGGTTCGCCCGCTCGGTGCCCAGCCGGTGCGACCAGTTGTCGCTGTGATCGGCCTTGGTGTAGAGGGTGCAGTGGGTGGGCTGCATGCTCGCGGTCACGTTCTGCTCGCGAAACCGCGCGATCAGCTCAGTCGGCACCGTCTCGATGTGCTCGATCCGGTGCGGGACCCGGGTCGGCGCCGCCGGCAGCTCCCGCAGGGCATCGAGGACGTACCGGATCCCGGCGTCCCCGATCGCGTGGGTTGCGGTCGGCACCCCGGCGGCGGCGAGCCGCCGGATCGCCTCGGTGTACGCCCGCGGTTCGGGCCAGAACGGGGCGGTCGACTCGCCGAACCGGTCCGGCTGCTCCAGCCAGGCGGTGCCGCCGTCGATCGTCCCGTCGATCATGAACTTGACCCCCTCGACCTGCCAGCGCCGGCCGCGCAGTCGCTGCTGGTCGAGCAGGTGGTCCAGCTCGGCGCGACCGGCGCCGGGCATGCACATCGGTGCGAACCGGAGCCGGATCGGCAGATCGGCCTCCTCGGCCAGCCCGGCGACCAGCGGCTCGGCGTCGCCGTCGAAGTCCATCGCGTTGCCGGCGGTGATGCCGGTGGCGGCCATGCCCCGCAACAGCGCGAGCAGCCGGCTCCGGCGCTCGGGCAGCGACTCGGTCGGGACGACGGCCCGGACGAGCTCGTACGCCGGCAGCTCCACCAGGTGCCCGGTCGGGGTTCCGTCGTCGGCGCAGACGACCTCCGCCGCGCCGTCGAACGCGCGGGCGCCGGTGATGCCGGCCAGCCGCAGGGCTGCCGGGCTGGCGATCGCGGAGTGCGCGTCGAACAGCACGACCAGCGCAGGTACGTCGCCGAGGGCCTCGACCAGCGGCGCGTGGGTGATCGCGGTCGAGCCGAACGCGTTCGGGTCGAGACCCCAGCCGAGGATCCAGCCACCGGGTCCGGTGCCGCGCTCGCGCAGCTCGGAGATCAACTGCGGCACCGATCGGACGTGGCTGAGCTCCACCCCGCGGGCCAGGTCCAGCCCGAGGACGGGATGGATGTGGCCGTCGACCAGCCCGGGAGTCACGGTGGCGTCGCCCAGGTCGATCACCTCGGTGCCGGCGCCGCGCCAGGTCCTGGCCGACGTGCGGTCTCCGACGCCGACGATCACGCCGTCCTTGATCGCGACCGCCTCGGCGCTGGGCCGGGCCGGGTCCATGGTGTGCATCCGGTCGGCCTGCACGATCAGGTCGGCGGCGCTCATCGTGCGGCCCCCGGCTGCGGTGCGGTCTCGGCCGACGACTCGACCGCTTCGTCGGTGGGCTCGGCCGGCGGCACGTGCCCGTCCTCGGGGTGCACGCCACCGATGCCGGCGTACACCGCGGGCCGTCGGTTCTTCAGCACGCCGGCGGCGACGATCCCGATCAGCAGGGTCACCGGGACGATGCCGACCAAGATCACGTTGGTGATCCCGGCGGCGTTGGTGAGCAGGCCGATGTGGGAGACCAGCAGCACGACCGCGAGGGTCAGGAGCACGGTGGCCAGCAGGGCGCAGACAACGGCGACGCGGGCTCGCACGGTGTGCCGGCGCCGGACGAAGTAGGCGACGACGGCGGCCGAGGTGATCGCCTGCAGGGTGATGATGCCGACGACGCCGGGCGTGTTCACCTTGAGCAGCAGGTCCGTGTAAGGGTCGAGACCGAGCACCGCGACAACGCCGACGATGATCACCGCGAGCGCGCTCTGCACCGCGCCGGCGAACGAGGGGGAGCCGTAGCGCGGATGGGTGTGCGCCAGCCTGGCCGGCAGCAGGCCGTCCCGGGCCAGCGTGAAGGTGTAGCGGTTGATCGCGTTGTGGAAGGCGATCTGAGAGGCGAAGACGCTGGTCATGATCAGGACGTACATCACGTCCTTGGCCCAGTCGCCGACGTAGGTCTGGATGGCGACGAAGAACAGCGTGGCCGGGTCGTTGTTCGCGGCCTCGACCACGGCGGTGTTGCCGTAGGCCTGGATGACCGCCCAGACCACCAGGCAATAGAACAGGGCCATGAAGATCACCGCGCCGTACGTCGCCCGCGGGATCGTCCGGCCGGGCTCACGGGCCTCGGGCCGATAGAGCGCGGTCGACTCGAACCCCATGAACGCCGCGAACGCGAACGCCAGCACACCGAACATGCCGGGGGCGAAGACCGCGGACGGGGTGAAGGACGCGCCGCTCAGACCGTTCGCACCGCCCTGGACGATCACCGCCACCACAAGCAGGGCCAGGATCGCCGTCTCCGCGATCAGCAGCACGCCGAGGATCCGGGCGCCGACGTCGATGCCGCGCCGGCCGATCGCCCAGACCCCCGCGATCGCGACGAAGACGAACAGCCACCACGGCAGCTGGATGCCGGCCAGCGTGGCGACCGCGTCGGACACCTGCTGCCCGAGCAGGCCGTAGACACCGATCTGCAGGGCGTTGTAGGCCACCACGGCCAGGATGCCGGCACCCATCCCGAGCCGCCGGCCCAGGCCGAGGGTGATGTAGGAGTAGAACGCTCCGGCGCCGCCGGTGTGCTTGGTCATCGCCATGAAGCCGACTGCGAAGAGCGCCAGCACGGCGCCGGCGGCGAGGTAGCCGACCGGCGCGCCGATGCCGCCGATCATGATCGCCACCGGGGCGACGCCCGCCATCACGGTGAGCGGCGCGGCGGCGGCGATCACCAGGAAGGCGATGCTGGTCGCGCCGAGGGCGTCGGTCTTGAGGTGTTCGGTGGCGCCGGGCGGCGCGTCGGGTGCGGCGACGGTCATCGGGTCACATTCTCTCGGTGGGGTGGCGGGCTCGACATTAACCGAAACAGATTCGGTTTCGGTAATGATGCGGGACCGATCCCGCAGCTGTCAAGGCCCACCCGCCGATCCCACGCGCCTCCCGGAAACTGTGCGGTTGTTGCAACGGCGACCGGCGTGTCGCTGCGAGAGCTGCACAGTTTCCGAGGTGGGCCGGGGGTCACGGGGAGGGAGTGCCGGCCCCGGCCGCCGGCTCCCGTCCGGAGGCGGGAGCCGGTGCAGCTCAGGCGGTCCGGGTGGCGGCCCGGCCGAGCACCCGGGTGAGGCTGGCCAGCAGCGGCGGTACGTCGTCGGCCGGCACGAACGCCTGGACGACGGTGATCGCGCTGGGGTTCGCGTCGGCGAGCTCCAGCGCCCGACCGAGCTCGCCGACGGTGCCGGCCCGGGCGGTGATCACGCCGGTGCCCCCGAGCGCTGCGGGCAACCGGGTCCAGTCCCAGTGGGCGATGTCGTTGTACGGCTCGTTCGGCCCGTGGATGGCCCGCTCGACGGTGTAGCCGTCGTTGTCGACCACGACGATCAACGCCGGCAGCTGCACCGCCATGATCGTCGACAGCTCCTGCGCGGTGAGCTGGGCGGCGCCGTCACCGATCAGCAGCACACCGCGCCGTCCGGTCTGGGCCGTACACGCGCCCAGCAGGGCCGGCAGGGTGTAGCCGATCGAGGCCCACAGCGGCTGGCCGACGAAGGTGACCCCCTCCGGCAGACGGCGTGGTGCCATCCCGTAGAACGCTGTGCCCTGGTCGGCCAGCACGATGTCGCCGTCGCCAAGGTGCCGGCGCACGCTCTCCCAGAGCGTCTCCTGGTCCAGCGGTGCGTCGCCGCGCAGCGGGACGGCCGGCTCGCGATCGGCGAGCTGCAGGACCGGCTTGTTCGCCGGGGTGATCGCCCCGATTAGGTCGGAGAGCGCGGCGAGGGCGGTCGGCAGCTCGATCGGCGCATACGTCGCCGCGCCGACCGACGCCGTCCGCGCGTTCACCTCGACCGTGCGCGAGCGGGTGATCTGCTGGGTGAACAGGCCGCTGTTCAGATCGGTGAACTGGACGCCGGCCATGATCAGGCACGCGGAGTGCTCGATCAGACGCCGGGTGGTCTCGTCACTGCTCTCCCCGGTGTAGATGCCGAGGAAGCCCGGCGTGCTCTCCTCGACCAGGCTCTTGCCCCAGACCGTGGTGGCGAACGGCAGCCGGCCGTGCTCGATCAGCGCGGTGAGCTCCTTGGTCGCGCCGAGCCGGTGCACCATCAGCCCGCCGAGCAGCGCGACGTCGGAGCCGGCCGCCCGGAGGACCCGCTCGGCGTCCATCAGGAAGCCGGCCAGCGCCTCCGGATCGGTGGTGTCGGTGCGGGCCGGCAGCTGCCGCGCCGGCCGCCGGACGGGAGCCTGGGCCACGTCGGACGGCAGCAGCAGATAGCCGGGCAGGTGCGCGTCGCGGACGGCCAGCAGCACCCGGTCGATCTCGGCCGCCGCTGTCTCCGCGGTCAGCGCCGCCCGGGCGCAGGTGATCTCGGCGTGCATGTCCATGAAGTGGGCGAACCGGCCGTCGCCCAGCGTGTGATGCACGGGACGCGCCTCGCGCTGCGCGACCGTTGCCGGCGCGCCGACGATGTGCACCACGGGCACATGCTCGGCGTAGCTGCCGGCGATGGCGTTGATCGCGCTGAGCTCACCCACTCCGAAGGTGGTGCAGACCGCGGCGATCCCGCGCAGCCGGCCGTAGCCGTCGGCGGCATAGCCGGCGTTCAGCTCATTGGTGCAGCCGGTCCAGGTCAGGTGGCCGTTGCCGACCACGTGGTCCAGCAGGCCGAGGGTGTAGTCGCCCGGTACGCCGAAGATCCGGTCCAGGCCGAGCTCGACCAGTCGGTCGAGGAGGTAGTCGGCGACGACGTACGTCGATTCGTCGCGGGTCGTGATGTCCATCGAGATGCCCTTCGTGATTCGTGTGCTGCCATCGTCGCCCGCGACCCGACGACGGCAGCGGCCGATCGGCCGAACCACCGGTCGATCCGCCCGTCCCCCGATCGGAGGACGGGCGGATCGCCGCCGCTCGCGGAATCGGCTACTTCGGGACCGAGAAGTAGCTCACCGTGTCGTCGTCGTAGTTGGGGACGTACGCGACGCCGCGGGTCTTGTCCAGCGCCATGCCCTCCGGCTGGGAGCCGGTCTTGACCCGCCACGCCACCTTGTAGGTCTTGGTGTTGATCGCCGCGACCGCGCTGACGTCGCCCTGAGCGTTCTGGACGGAGTTCTCCACGAACGCGTACTTCCCGGACGCGTTCAGCACGACGTCGTTCGGGACGATGAATCCGGGGAAGATCTTCGGCGCGGTGATGAACTTGGCCGACTTCCCGCTCTTCGCGCTGATCACCGAGACCCCGGCCAGGCCCGTGATCCAGACCTTCTTGCCACCCGGCGCGAACGCGAGCGCGGTGATCGGACCGGCCTTGGTGGGCTTCCACGTCTTGGTGATCTTGCCGGTCTTGGTGCTGACCTGGAAGATCTTGCCGTCCACGTCACCGCCGACCCAGACGCTCTTGGCGCCGGGTGCGACGACCACCGCGCCAGGGGACTGGGGAAGCTTGGTGCGCGCCACCACCTTGCCCGTGCTGGTCTGGATGGCCACCAGCTCGTTCCTGGCTCCCGAGCCCTGCGGACCGGCGTGAGCAGCGGTGATGACGTACGCCCGCTGCCCGGCCGAGGTGTTGGCCTTGACCACCCCGATCGCGCCGTAGCCGACCGGGATCTGCTTCGCCACCTTGTAGGTCTCGGTGTCGATCACGGTGAGGTTCTTCATGGCGTTGTCGGTGATGTAGCCCTGGGTATTGCTCCGCATCAGGGCGATGTCGTTCTGGTACTGGTTGTTGCCGGTGCCGAACTCGGTGAGCTCGCGGTGGGTGAGCAGGCTGACCACCGACACGCTGCCGTCGTTGACCACGAAGGCCTTGCCGAGGCTCTGCGAGACGGCGACGGCGTATGGATTGCTGCCGACTCCGACGGTATGGACGGCTGGTGCCTTGGCCGCCGCGGCGGCGGTCGGCATGGCGGGAGCGGCCGATGCGGTCCCGGTCACGGCGACGGACAGGGCGATCGCCCCGGCGGCCGCGCTCGCGACGATCCGGCGGTGGACGGACATGAGGTGCCTTTCTGCTGGTCGAATGTGGCTCGCCGCAGACTCTGCCGGTCAGCACTCCAATTCCGGTTGAACCGAGCTTCAATTCCGAAACCCGCACCACTCTGCGACGGCGGGAAGGGCACACATACTGTTGCGCAGGTGACCAGCACCGACCTCGGCACCGACGCCGCCATCGAAGCCCGCATCGACGACCTGCTCGCCGCCATGACCCTGGCCGAGAAGGCCGGCCAGCTCACCCAGTACTTCTACTTCGGTGCGGCGGTGGACCGCGACCACGGCGACCTCGCCAGCGCTTCGGAGAACACCATCGGAGGGGTCGAGGGCGCACTCGCGCGTGGCGAAGCCGGCTCGCTGCTGTTCGTCACCAACCCGGCCGAGATCAACCGGTTGCAGCGGCTCACGCTGGAGGGCAACCGGCACGGTATTCCGGCCCTGTTCGGCTTCGACGTCATCCACGGACTGCGCACGATCCTGCCGGTCCCGATCGCGATGGCGGCGTCCTGGGACCCGGAGACCATCGAGCACGGTCAGGCGGTCGCCGCGCGCGAATCGCGGGCGGTCGGCATCCACTGGTCGTTCGCTCCGATGGTCGACATCGCCCGCGATCCGCGCTGGGGCCGGATCATCGAGGGCGCCGGTGAGGATCCCTATCTGGGTTCGGCTGTCGCCGCCGCCCAGGTCCGCGGCTTCCAGGGCGCCGGCCTCGGCACGCCGGAGCGGATCATCGCCGGTCCGAAGCACTTCGCGGGCTACGGCGCGGCGATCGGCGGCCGCGACTACGACGAGGTGAGCCTGTCCGACTACGACCTGTGGAACGTCTACCTGCCGCCGTTCAAGGCGGCGGTCGAGGCCGGCGCGGGCAACATCATGACCGCGTACATGGACCTGAACGGGATTCCCGCCTCCGGCAACCGCTGGCTGTTCGTCGACGTGCTGCGCAAGCTCTGGGGATTCGACGGCTTCGTGGTCAGCGACGCCAACGCGGTGCGCAACCTGATGACGCACGGATTCGCGGCGGACCTGACCGACGCCGGCGTCCGCGCGGTGGAGGTCGGCGTCGACCTGGAGATGGCGATGGCCGATCCCGCGTACGGCTACCTGCCGAAGGCGGTCGAGGACGGCCTGGTCGCCGAGGAGGCGATCGACGCCTGCGTCCGACGGGTGCTGCGGGCCAAGCTGCTGCTCGGCCTGTTCGACAACGCCTACGTCGACGAGGACCGGGCGGCCGAGGTGCTGTCCGATCCGGCCCATCGAGAGGTAGCCCGGGTGGCCGCCGAGCGCTCCGCGGTGTTGTTGCGCAACGAGGGCGGCCTGCTGCCGCTGCCGGCCGACATCGGCTCGATCGCGGTGCTCGGCCCGCTGGCCGACTCCAAGCGCGACACGCTCGGTCCGTGGTGCTTCGACTTCGACCTGGACGAGACGGTGACCGTGCTGGAGGGCCTGCGGCAGCGAGCCGGCGACGGTGTGCGGGTCGACTTCGCCCCGGGCATCCGGCCGGCGCAGCGGCACTTCGCGTCGATGTTCGACATGTTCCCCGGCAATGCGCCGGAGGATCCGGGCGAGTCGTTCGACGACTCGGCCGAACTGCAGCGAGCGGTCGAGCTGGCCACCGGAGCCGACGTCGCGGTCGTCGTGATCGGGGAGTGGCAGAACATGATCGGCGAGGCCGCGTCCCGCTCGTCGTTGGAGCTGCCCGGCCGGCAGCTGGAGCTGTTGCAGGCCGTCGTCGCCACCGGTACGCCGACCGTCGCCCTGGTCATGAACGGCCGGCCGCTCGACCTGCGCTGGGCGGCGCAGAACGTGCCGGCGATCCTCGACATCTGGTATCCCGGCAGCCGCGGCGGGAGCGCGGTCGCCAACCTGGTCTTCGGCGACGTGGCGCCCGGCGGGAAGCTGCCGTTCAGCTGGCCGCGCACCGTCGGCCAGGTGCCGATGATCTACACCTACACCATCTCGCACGAGCCGGCGAACCAGGCCAAGCGCTACTGGGACGAGGAGAGCACGCCGCTGTTCCTGTTCGGCTTCGGGCTCAGCTATGGCTCGATCGAGTACGCCGACCTGGCCCTGGACCGGACCACCGTCGGTGCCGAGGACTCCGCCACCGTCTCGGTGCAGGTCGCCAACACCGGTGACCGGTCAGCGGAGGAGGTCGTCCAGCTGTACCTGCACCAGCGGCACGGCACGGCCTCCCGGCCGGTTCGCGAGCTCAAGGGGTTCCGCCGGATCTCCCTCGAGGCGGGGGAGTCGCAGACGGTCGAGTTCGTCGTCGGCCCGGACGAGCGGCGCTACTGGAACGCCGCCGTCCGCGACTGGGTGCTCGACACTTCCACCTTCGACGTGTACGTCGGTGCCGACTCCGAGGCGTCGCTGACCGCCAGCTTCGAGGTCACCGGCTGAGCGCACCCGTGCGCTGAGCTTGTCGAAGGCATCCGTGCTCCGAGCTTGTCCAAGACAACGTGCCCTGAGCTTGTCGAAGGGCGGTTCCGCCGCTGATTCGCAGCTCAGTCGAGTTCAGCGGCGCAGCAGCGACTCCACCAGCTCCCGCAGCACCCGGAGCTGGCGGCGCATGTGGGTCGGGTCGCCGGTCGAGCGGCAGAGCAGGAACGCGCCCTCGAACGTGACGAAGAGGTGGTCGGCCAGCGCGGCCGGGTCGATCGTCGGGGCCGACTCGAGGGCCGCGTACGCCTCCCGGATCATCGCGGCGACGGCGTCGCGCCAGCCGACGACGGCCGCTGCGATCTGCTCGGCCGTGCCGACGTCGGCCAGCTGACGCTCGGTCAGCACGGCGAGATAGAGGCAGCTGGACTGCTCGGCCATCAGCGCGTCCGCCTCCTCCTCGAACAGCCGGACGAACGCGATCACCCGCTCGACCGGATCGTCGTGCTCGGCCTGCGCGGTGGCCAGGGCACGGTCCAGGTGGCCGAGGTCGGCGGCGACGTAGCGGTCCACCAGCGCGCGGGCCAGTGCGACCTTGGAGTCGAAGTGATGGAAGAACGCGCCCTTGGACGTGCCCGACTCCGCGATCACCCGCTCGACCGGCGTCGCGCTGAAGCCGTTCTCGATCACCAGCCGCTCGGCGACGGAGAGGATGCGTTCCCTGGTCGGGGCTCCGTCTCGTGGCACAAAACTCTTGTATCAGACTGAACGGTCTGATACAAACAGACTGAACGGTCTGGAACGATCCGTCGGCCGACCCGGCGACCGCCGGTGGGAGGGGAACCTGATGACGAATCCGACGCTGCCGCAACTCGACGGACGCCCGATGGTGACCGACGGCGGCCTGGAGACCGACCTGATCTTTCACCAGGGCGTGGACCTGCCCGAGTTCGCCGCCTTCCCACTGCTGGACAGCGATCGCGGTCGGTCCCTGCTCACCGACTACTACACCGGCTATGCCGAGATCGCCGCCGCCGCCGATGCCGGCCTGATGCTGGAGGCGCCGACCTGGCGGGCCAGTGCCGACTGGGGCGAGAAGCTGGGCTATGACCGGGACGGCATCCGGCGGGTGAACAGCGAGGCGATCGGCTACCTCCGCGAGCTCGGCCGGCGCTACGCCGGCTCGGTGAGCGACATCGTCGTCTGCGGGACGGTCGGCCCGCGCGGTGACGGCTATGCGGCCGGATCCCGGATGGATCCGGACCAGGCGGCCGACTACCACGGTTGGCAGCTCGCCGCGTTCGCCGAGGCGGGGGCTGAGTGCGCGGTGGCGTACACGCTGACCGATCAGGCCGAGGCGATCGGCATCGTCCGGGCGGCGCGAGCGGTCGGTCTGCCGATCGCCGTCTCGTTCACGGTGGAGACCGACGGACGGCTGCCCGACGGGATGCCGCTGGCGGCTGCCGTGGACGCGGTCGACGCGGCGTCCCCGCCGGACTACTTCCTGGTCAACTGCGCGCACCCCAGCCACCTCGAGCCGGCGCTCGACGCGCCGGGGGCGTGGCGGGCGCGGGTGAAAGGGCTGCGCTCGAACGCATCGCGACGCAGCCATGCCGAGCTGGACGAGGCCGAGCAGCTGGACGAGGGCGACCCGGCGAGCTTCGGCGCGGAGCATGCGGCGGTCCGCGGCGCGCTGCCCGAACTGACCGTGCTCGGCGGCTGCTGCGGCACCGACCGCCGCCACGTCGCGTCCCTGTGGGGAGTCGGGTGAAGGTGGGGAGGGGTGAAGAGCGTGCTGGGCGTGGGGGAGTGGGTGATCAGAGCCGATAGACCCGGCGCGCGTTCTCGCTCGTGATCATGCCGGTGATCCGCTCGGCGTCGGCCGGATCGAGCTCGCCGGCCGCTGTCAGCTCGCCGAGCACGAGGGCCAGCCCGCGGCGGAACAGGAACGAGCCCACGAGAAACAGCTCGGCGAGGCCGTACGCGTCGGTGGAGAACAGCACCTTGCCGAACGGTGCGACCTCCAGCAGCTCCCGGATGACGGTGGCCGAGAACGCACCGGTGTTGTGCACCGCGAGCCCGACGTCGCAGAACACGTGACCGTAGACCTGGCTCAGATAGCCCGCGGAGCGCTGGAACGGATAGCTGTGCAGCAGCAGGACGGCCGGGCCGAGCGCCTCGGTGGCGCGCAGAAAGGGGGTCAGCAGCAGCGGGTCGGCGCGATGCAGATCGAGGTCGGCGTCGCCGAGCCCGGTGTGCAGCTGCAGCGGCAGGCCGGCCTCGAGCGCCGTCCAGGCGAGCCAGCCGCTCACCACGGGATCCGCGAGGCGCCGGGTCCGCCCGGCGGCGCGGCACCGGCTCAGGGCGGCGACCAGAGCCGGCTCCGCTGGCTTGCGGTCGGGCAGGTCGAGGCCGACCCGGTAGGCCGCGATGCTCTTCGCGGCGACCGCCGTCGTGTCACGCAGGGTGCGCTCCACCTGGCCCGGCAGATCGACGACGTCCGTGCCGGCGGCGAGCAGGGACTCGACCAGCGTCTCCAGCCGCAGCACCTCGTACGTCCGCGCCCCGGCCAACCCGCTCAGCTGGTCGAGGTCGCACAGCCTCGGGTCCGCGATTCCGGTGTCAACGAGCAGGTGGGTCAGCCCGGCCTCGGCGAGCAGCCGCCGGCTGGCCTCCGGGCCGAGATCGCGCCGGCGATGCAGATACTCGTCCGGGTCCGCGTTCGGCGCCAGCCCGAGCACCGGCGCGCACCAGCGCCGGATCGCCAGCCCGAGCATCGAGTCGAACAGCGACGTCCCCGCCGCCGGTCCCGCCGCCTCGTTCAGCAGACCCTCGAACTCCGGGCGCTCCAGGGCGGCCAGCACGACCGGATGGCAGTGATGGTCGATCAGCTCCACGGCTCCTCCGGTGGTGTGCTCGCTGTTCACAGTGTCCGGGTTCATAGTGTGTGGCTCGTGGACATCGCCGAACGGGAGACCCGCAGTGCCCAGGCCCGGGCCATCGTGCCCGACCTCGAGCGGCGCGGCGTCTCGCTGGTCGCCACCACCTTCGTGGACAACGCCGGCATCGCCCGGATGAAGTCGGTGCCGATCCGCCGGCTGCCACACCTCGCCGCCTGGGGCGCGGGCTTCTCGCCGAGCTTCGACTACTTCCGGTTCGACGACTGGCTGGCGGCACCGGCGACGGGCGAGGGGCCGGTCGGGGACCTGCGGATCCTGCCCGACCTGCACCGGGTGGTCCCGCTGGTCGCCCAACCCGGCTGGGCCTGGACGCCGGGCGACCGGCTCGATCAGGGCGGCGAGCCGCATCCGGGCTGCAGCCGCGCGGCGTTGCGGCGCGCGGTCGACGCGTTGGCGGCGGGCCAGCTCGAGGTGAGGGCCGCGATCGAGCTGGAGTGGGTGATCGGCCGGGACAGCGACGACCTGGTGCCGGGCGTCACCGGACCGGCGTACGGCCTCGCCCGGCTGGCCGGGGCCTCGGACTACGCGCGCGAGGTGGTGGACGCGCTGCTGGCGCAGAAGGTCGAGGTGGAGCAGTTCCATCCGGAGTACGCGGCCGGCCAGTTCGAACTGTCCGTCGCCGCGGAGTCTCCGGTGGACGCGGCTGACACCTCGGTCCTGGTGCGCGCAACGATCCGCGCGGTCGGGCTGCGGCACGGATTCCGGACGTCCTTCTCGCCCAAGGTCGCTGCCGATGGGGTCGGCAACGGCGGCCACGTCCATCTGAGTCTGTGGCGCGAGGACAGGAATCTGATGTCCGGCGGTGCTCCCGGCGGCGGCTCGGAGGCGGGAACGTCGATGGCGGCCGAGGGCGCCCGCTTCACCGCCGGGATCTTGAACCGGCTGCCCGCCCTGCTCACGCTCGGCGCACCGTCGGTGGCGTCGTACCTGCGGTTGATCCCGTCCCACTGGGCGGGGGCGTACGCCTGCTGGGGACCGGAGAACCGGGAGGCCGCGCTGCGCACGATCGCCGGTTCGACCGGCAGCGGCGACTGGTCCGCCAACCTCGAGGTGAAGTGCGTCGATCTGACCGCCAACCCGTATCTGCTGCTGGCCGGCCTGCTCGCCGCCGGATCCGCGGGCCTGGCCGACGGCGCGGTCCTGCCGCCGCCGGTCGTCGTCGATCCGGCCGCGCTGCCGCCGGAGGAACTGGAGCACCGGGGCATCCGCCGGTTGCCCGCCTCGCTCGGCGAGTCGGTGCAGGCCTTCGCCGTCGACGAGGTGCTCAGGACGGCGCTCGGGCCGTCGCTGGCCGACGCGGTGGTCGCGGTCCGCAGCTCCGAGATCGAGCGGTTCGCCGGCGCCACGCCCGCGGAGATCGCCGCGGCGACCCGATGGGTGCACTGAGCGGGGACGTCCGGTCAGCCGACCGCCGCCGGCTCCGGCGTGATCACCCCGTCGGTCCGCCCCGCGGGGGACCGGCCCCGCCCGATCGGTGGATGGACTTCTCGGCGTTCGTCCCACGACGAGTCCATCCGCTGCGACCCGGAGCCCCGATCGTGTGTCGCCGACGGTCCGATGCCGACGGCCCGATCTGATTCGCGCGGCGGCGCCGGGGCATGTATCTTTGTGCGTCGGCGCGCTCGCGAGAGTGCGCCACAGGCCCCTATAGCTCAGTCGGCAGAGCGTCTCCATGGTAAGGAGAAGGTCTGCGGTTCGATTCCGCATGGGGGCTCGGGTGCTGTGGCCGGCGCGAACCGCGCGCCGGCGGAATAACGCCACCGCGAGGCGGCGTTGCTCCGGCCGGGCTAACCGGCCCACGAGCCCGCAGCGGGATAGCTCAGGCGGTAGAGCAAGCGGCTCATAATCGCTGTGTCGCGGGTTCGAATCCCGCTCCCGCTACCAGCGCAAGCGACCGTACGAACACTAAAGGGACGTAGAACGATGGCCAAGACGACCGATATCCGGCCGAAGATCACGCTCGCCTGCACCGAGTGCAAGGAGCGCAACTACATCACCAAGAAGAACCGGCGCAACGATCCCGACCGGCTCGAGCTGAAGAAGTTCTGCCCGCGCTGCCGGACCCACACGCCGCATCGCGAGACCCGCTGACTCTCGTTCCGGGGTCGGGGTCTGTGGTGACGACCCAGACAGAGCCGTCCGCCATCGGCGGGCGGCTCTTTTCGCGTCCCCGGACGTCGGGCCGGCAGCCCGGCCGGCGCGGAAAGTTCGCCTACCCGGTGCCAGCTCGCATGGCCTATCGCCTGTGCGAGCGCGCACGGGCCATACCAACGTCAGCCGGGGTGTCGGCCGAATGACGCGCACCGCGATCGTCGGTCTGGCGCACGGCAGCCGCCACCCGGGCGTCCGCGGCCCGATCGACGACCTGATGGCCGCCACCGCCGAGCTGGCCGGAGCGCCCGCGCGGGCGGCCTACCTCGACCTGACCGAGCCGGGCCTGGACACCGTCGTCGGTGAGCTGGTCGCCGACGGGATCGAGCGGGCCGCGATCGTCCCCCTGCTGTTCACCAACGCCTTCCACGCGCGGACCGACGTTCCCGCCACGGTCGCCGCCGCCGGCGCCGACCGCGGGTGCGACCTGGTCACCGCCGACATCCTGGGCACCGGCGACGACGTGCTGAGCGTGGTCGAGTCGATCGTCGACGAAGCGGGGATCGCGGCGGACCTGCCCGTGCTGCTGTACGCGGTGGGCTCGTCGGACGACTCCGCGAACGCCGCGGTGGAGGCCTTCGCGCACCGGTTGGGCGGGCGCCGGGGCACCGCGGCCCGGGCGGCCTTCGGCACCACCGACCCGCGACCGCAGACCGTGCTGCCCGAGCTGGTCTCGGACGCGCCGGAGGGCGGTGTGGTCGCGCTGGTGCCGCTCTTCGTCTCGCCCGGCCTGCTGCTGGACCCGCTGGCCTGCCTGGCCCGTGACCGGGGCTACCCGCTGACCCCGCCGCTGGGACACCGGCTGGCCCCGGTCGTCGCGGCGCGGGCGACCGCCGCGCTGGGCTGAGACGATTCGCGACGGCGGACCGGCTCGATAGGGTTGGGCCTATGCCGATTTCGGAGCAGCACGTCGGCCGGACCTATCCGCCGACCGAGCCGTACGAGGTCTCCGCCGCCAAGATCGCCGAGTTCGCCCGCGCGCTGGGCGACGACAACCCGGCCTACGGCGGCGACGCCCCGATCGCTCCGCCGACGTTCGTCGCGGTGATCGCCGCAGCATCCTGGGATGCGCTGTTCGGCGACCGGGAGCTCGACCTCGCGCTCCGCCGGGTGGTGCATGCCGACCAGCGCTTCGACTACGTCCGTCCGCTGCGGGCCGGCGACGTCGTCCGGGCGGTGCTTTCGATCGAGAAAGTCCGGGTCCGCGGCGAGGTCGACATCATCGGGGTATCGGTGCAGGTCGCCACGGTCGACGGCGAGCGGGTCTGCTCGGCCGCCTCGACCTTCTACCACACCCACGCCGCGGCCGGAGCCGCCGCATGAGCGCGGACGCGATCGAGGTCGGCACCCAACTGCCGCCGCTGACCGTGCACCTGACCCGGGCGGACCTGGTCCGCTACGCCGGCGCGTCGGGCGACTTCAACCCGATCCACTGGTCGGACCGGGCCGCGACCGCGCTCGGCCTGGAGGGCGTGCTGGCGCACGGCATGCTGACCATGGGAACCGCGCTGCGGGTGGTCACCGACTGGATCGGCGACCCGGCCCGGGTGGTCGCCTATTCCACCCGGTTCACCAAGCCGGTGTTCGTGCCCGACGACGACACCGGTGCCGAGGTGAGCTTCAGCGGCACGGTCAGCGCAGTCTCCGAGGACGTCGTCACGGTGACGGTCGAGGCGGTCTGCGCCGGGGTGAAGGTGCTCGGTGCCGCCCGGGTCGAGGTCAGGCTCGGAGGCTGACCGCGATGAGTGCCGCCGCCGAAACCGCAGCCGAGACCGGCCGGAGCGGTGTCCCGACGCTGGCCGAGCACACCACGCTGCGGCTCGGCGGTCCGGCCCGTGACTGGGTCAGGGTGACCGGCGAGCAGGAGTTCGTCGAGACGGTGTTCGCCCTCGATGCGGCCGGCGAGCCGGTGCTCGTGCTGGGCGGTGGATCGAACCTGGTGGTTGCCGACGAGGGCTTCGACGGCACCGTGGTCGAGGTCGCCACCCGGGGTATCGGCGCCGACGAGGACGGCTGCACCGGGGCGATCGTCCGGGTCGAGGCCGGCGAGGACTGGGACGCCTTCGTGGCCTACGCGGTCGAGCAGGAGTGGAGCGGGATCGAGATGCTGTCGGGCATCCCCGGCCGGCTCGGCGCCACTCCGATCCAGAACGTGGGTGCGTACGGCGGCGAGGTCGCCGACACCGTGCAGACCGTGCACGCCTGGGACCGGCGCACCCGGCAGCGGGCCACGTTTCCGCTGGCGGCGTGCGGCTTCGGTTACCGGACGTCCCGGTTCAAGGCCAAGCCCGGCCGCTACCTGATCACCGCGGTCACCTTCCAGTTCCGGATGGCGAGCCGGTCCGCGCCGATCCGCTATGCCGAACTGGCCCGGACGCTCGGCGTCGACCCGGGCGCCCGGCCACCGGCGCGCGAGGTGCGGGACGCGGTGCTCCGGCTGCGGTCCGGCAAGGGCATGGTGCTCGACGCGGCCGACCACGACACCTGGAGCGCCGGCTCCTTCTTCACCAACCCGGTCCTCAGTGCCGCCGATGCCGAGCGGCTGCCGGCCGACGCACCCCGCTGGCCGATGCCCGACGACGCGGTGAAGACGAGCGCCGCCTGGCTGATCGAGCGCGCCGGCTTCGGCCGCGGCTTCGGTGCCGGCCCCTGCCGGCTGTCCAGCAAGCACACCCTGGCCCTCACCAACCGGGGCGGTGCCACCACCGAGGATCTGCTGAGCTTGGCCCGGACCATCCGCGACGGGGTGCGGCAGACGTACGGCGTCGGGTTGGAGCCCGAGCCCGTCCTGGTCGGGTGCGCGCTATGACGGGCGGACTGGGCAGCCTGCCGCCGGGGGTTCCGATTCCGTTCACCGTGTGGGCGCCGCGGCCGCAGCGGATCAGCCTGGTGCTGGCCGATCCGGACCCGGACTCCGACGATCGGGTCGAGATCGAGCTGGCCCGCGATCCGGGTGACTGGTGGCAGCCGGCGGAGGCATTGCCGGACTGGGCCGCGGGCGAGGTGGACTACGGGTTCTCCCTCGACGGCGGCGAGCCGATCGCCGACCCGCGTTCGCGCCGCCAGCCGTCCGGGGTGCACGGACTGTCGCGGACGTACGACCCGGCGACGTATCGCTGGGGCGACCAGGCCTGGACCGGCCGGCAGCTGGCCGGCGGAGTGATCTATGAGTTGCACGTCGGCACCTTCACCCCCGAGGGCACGCTGATCGCGGCGATCGAGAAGCTCGACCACCTGGTCGCGCTCGGTGTCGACTTCGTCGAGATCATGCCGGTGAACGCGTTCAACGGGGTGCACAACTGGGGCTACGACGGCGTGCTCTGGTATGCCGTCCAGGAGGAGTACGGCGGTCCCGCGGCCTACCAGGCTTTCGTCGACGCCTGCCACCAGCGCGGTCTGGCGGTCCTCCAGGACGTCGTCTACAACCACCTCGGTCCGAGCGGCAACCACCTGGCCGAGTTCGCGCCATACATGCACTCCGCGCACGCGAACACCTGGGGCGAGTCGGTGAACCTCGACGGCGAGGACTCCGACGAGGTGCGCCGGTTCATCATCGAGAACGCCCAGATGTGGCTGCGGGACTACCACGTCGACGGGCTCCGGCTGGACGCCGTGCACGCGCTGACCGACACCCGGGCGACCCACCTGCTCGAGGAACTGGCGATCGAGACCTCGGCTCTCAGCGTGCACCTTCGACGTCCGCTCTCGCTGATCGCGGAGTCGGATCTGAACGACCCGCGGCTGATCACCCGGCGCGACGGCGGCGGCTACGGGTTGACCGCCCAGTGGAGCGACGACTTCCACCACGCTCTCTATGTGGCGCTGACCGGCGACACCAGCGGCTACTACGCCGACTTCGACTCCCTCGGCTCACTGGCCAAGGTGTTCGACAACGGCTTCTTCCACGACGGAACCCACTCCTCGTTCCGCGGCCGCTCGCACGGCAACCCGCTCGACACCCGGCGCACGCCGAGCTGGCGGCTCGTGGTCTGCGCCGACAACCACGACCAGATCGGCAACCGGGCCGACGGCCACCGGCTGTTCGAGGTGTTGAACCCGGACCAGCTGAAGCTGGCCGCACTGGTCACCGGGCTCAGCCCGTTCACGCCGATGATCTTCATGGGGGAGGAGTGGGGCGCGTCCACGCCGTGGCAGTTCTTCACCTCCCACCCGGAGCCCGAACTGGCCGAGAGCGTACGCACCGGGCGGACCGAGGAGTTCGCCAAGATGGGCTGGGACCTGGACTCCGTACCGGACCCCCAGGACGTGGCGACGTATCTGCGGTCGAAGCTGAACTGGAGCGAGGCCGGGGAGGGCGTGCACGCGGAGCTGTTGACGTTCCAGACCGAGGTGCTGCGGCTGCGCCGGACCTATGCCGACTTCACCGATCCACGCTTCGGCCTGGGGGAGGCGACGGCAGACGACGACGAGGGGACCCTGGTCGTCGACCGTGGCTCGGTCTTCTTCGTGATCAACGTCCGCGACGTGCCGGCCCGGGCGGCCGTGGCCGGCCCTGTGGAGGTGCTGCTCACCGTCGGCGACGCCGAGCACGCCGACGAGATCGTCTGGCTGGGACCGTTCAGCGCGTTTGTGGGCTCGCGCACGGTGCGCGCCTGAAACGGCCAGCGCGCGCGAGCCCGCCTCGATCAAATGTCGATCTTGATCTCGCGCTTCAAGATCTTGCCGGTGGGGCCCTTGGGTAGCTCGCCGAAGCGGATGTAGCGGGGGTACTTGTAGCTCGCGATCTGCTCCTTGACGAAGCCCTGCAGCTCCTCGGCGGAGACGGACTCGCCGTCCTTGAGCTTCACCAGGGCCGCGATCTCCTCGCCGTGCAGCGCGTCCGGCACGCCGAAGACGGCGGCCTCGGCGACCGCCGGGTGGGAGTAGATGACCTCCTCGACCTCGCGCGGATACACGTTGAAGCCGTTCCGGATGATCATGTCCTTCTTCCGGTCCACGATCGCGTAGAAGCCGTCCGCATCGCGGGTGCCGAGGTCGCCGGTGTGGAACCAGCCGTCGCGGACCGCCTCGGCGGTCGCGTCGGGCCGGTTCCAGTAGCCCTTCATCACGTTCTCGCCGCGGATCACGATCTCGCCGATCTCGCCGTCGGCCACCGGATTGTCGTCCAGGTCGCGCAGGTCGAACTCGACCCCACGGATCGGGGTGCCGACCGTACCCGGCTTGGTCGGCCGGTCCGGGTGGTTGAACGACGCGACGGGGGAGGTCTCGGACAGCCCGTACCCCTCGATGATCGGCACGCCGAAGGCCTGCTCGAACCCGTGCAGCACCTCCAGCGGCAGCGACGCGCCCCCGGACGCCGCGATCCGCATCGGCGAGGTGTCGAACCGCTCCCTGTCCGGCACCGACAGCAGCGCCATGTACATCGTCGGCACGCCGAGGAAGATGTTCACCCGGTCGTCGGAGCAGATCCGCAGGGCGGTCTCCGGGTCGAACTTGGGCAGCAGCGTCATGCACGCGCCGGAGTACATGGCGCAGTTCATCGCGCAGGTCTGGCCGAAGGAGTGGAACAGCGGCAGCCCGCCGAAGAGTACGTCGCCGGGCCCGCTCGGCATCAGCGTCTCGACCGAGGTGACGACGTTGGTCCGCAGGTTGTCGTGGCTCAGCTCGGCGCCCTTCGGGTTGCCCGTCGTCCCCGAGGTGTAGAGGATCACCGCGGTGTCCGAGCCGTCCCGCTCCACCACACCCGACGTCGGCTCGGCCGCGGCCAGCAACGACTCGAAATCGCCGGGCGCGACCACCACGATGTCGGTTCCGGTGGTGTGCGCGGCCTTGGCCGCCTCCTCGGCGAACATCGCAAAGACCACGGCGACCTGCACTCCGGCGTCGCCCCAGGCGTACGCGATCTCGCCGGCCTTCAGCAACGGGTTCATCGGGACCACGACGGCGCCGGACCGCAGGATCGCGTAGTAGGCGACCGGAAAGTAGGCGACGTTCGGCATGATCAGCGCAACCCGGTCACCGGGCCGCACGCCGTGCTCGGCCAGCACCGTCGCGAAGCGCTGGGTGGCGGTGTCGAGCGCACCGAAGCTGAGCACGGTGTCGCCCTGCTTGATCGAAGGAAGGTCTGGATCGCTGGCCGCCCGGTCACTGAGCCAGACGGCGATGTTGGCTCCGGTCATGCAGCGAGATTACGGGCTGAGTCGGGCCGGCGGGAGGCTCGCGGATGAATCGTTCTCCGCACGAATCCGGCGCTCGCGACCGGCTAGGTCGGCCCGACCGCCGCGGCCAGCCCGGCCCAGTAGCGCTGCGCGATCTCGCGGGTGGCGATCTCGGTCTCCCGGGCCGAGAAGATGACGACTCCGGCGAAGGTCTGGACGATCATCGGCGCCGCACCCGACCGGCCGGCCGGCGCGAGCAGTTCACCGACGTGCCGGACCCAGTCGGCGGCCAGATCCGGGGTCTCCGCGGCCAGCTCCGGCTCGATCGCCAGGCGCAGTCCAGCTCGCTGGCGCGCGTCGGTCCGGTAGCCGTCGAGGACCTGCTCGGACTCCCAGCGCAGGCGGGCGAGTCCCACACCCGCCTCGTCGTTCGACCCAGCGCGGCCGACCTCGTCGGCCGACCGATCCCGGATCTGGTGCCAGACCTGGTCCAGGTGCGCGACCAGAGCCTGGGCCAGCGCCTTCTTGGTGGCGAAATGGAAGTGCACGGTGGCCCGGACCAACCCCAGTCGATCGCTGACGTCGGTCAGCGAGGTGGCGGCGAAGCCGCGTTGCTCGAACTCGGCGGCCGCAGCCAGCAGCAGCGCGGCGCGGGTGCGTTCCGCCTGCTCAGCTCGCCCCACGTCTCCCCTGAGATCCCGCACATCCGGTGGTGTCCAGGGGTCAACGTACGGCCGCAGCCTGGCCCGCGGCAACCGGTGCCGGGGGCCAGGCCGAGCCGTCGGTGGGGGTCAGGCGATCCGGACGCCCGCACCGTAGTACCCGGACCAGCCGGAGTCGGCGTACGCGTAGCTGGAGACGTTGCCCCAGCCGGAGACCGCCGAACGGTTGCCGTGGACGGCCCACGACTGGGTCCACTCGCCCGCGGTGGAGCTGGCGCTGGCCCGCGAGTAGTCGTACCAGGCGTGCAGGGAGTAGTAGACGGTCGCCTCTGCCGGGACGGTGAAGGCCAGGCCAGCGGCGGTCGTCAGGGCCGCCGTGGCCAGCGCCCGACGGCCCCAGCGCCGCGGACGTGCTTGCTGAGTGGTCATGTGAATCTCCTTTGTCGTGTGCGACGAGTGATGAGCGCGCACCAGCACCCGGACCGCTGCGGCCCGGACGTGGTGTGCAGGAGTGATGGAGGGCCCCCTCGTCACTGACTCGTCAGTCAGTGAATCTCCGAGTGAGCAACGTAGCCATCGGCGCGACTCGTTGTAAACCCTTTTCTACGCTTTTCGCACGAACATTTCCGTGGAGTTCATCGGCTGGCGGCGACCGGGGCCTCGACCGCGGGCTCCGCGGTCGGGCGGAGCGGAAGCACCAGCCTGGCGATCAGGCCGCCGTGCGGCCGGGCGTGCAGTTCCAGCCGGCCGTCGTGGCGTCGGGCGACCGCGTCGACCAGTGCCAGACCCAGACCCGAGCCTTCGCCGGCGAGCCGGGTCTCACGCCCGCGGTGGAACGGCTCGGCGAGCCGGCGGAGCTCCTCGTCGTCGAACATCTCGCCCGCGTTGCCGACCTCCAACACCGCCACCCGGCCGGCGGCATCAGGACTGCCCTCCTCGCGCACCGAGATGCTGATCGAGCCGCCACCCGGCGCATAGCGCACCGCGTTGCCGACCAGGTTGTCCGCGGCCTGCGCGAGCAGCACCGGATATGCCTCGATCGAGACCGGGACGGTGTCGAGGTCGAGGGAGATACCGCGATCGGCCGCCCGAGCGGCGAACCGGTCGCAGACCTGGCCCACGACCCGATCCAGTCGTTCGGCCGAGCGCTGCGCCGGGTCGGCCTCGGTTCGCGCCAGATCGAGCAGGGCGGCGAGCAGCATGCTCCCGCGCTCGGTGGCCTCCAGGGCGCGCCGGATCGCGGGCTCGACGTCGGCCGGGAACCGCCCCTGAACCAGGGGTGCCTCCAGCGCGGCCCGGGTCGCGGTCAGCGGCGTCCGCAACTCGTGCGACGCATTGGCGATGAACCTGCTCTGCCGCTCGAACGCGTCCTCGAGCCGGGCGAGCATCGTGTCGATCGTGTCGCCGAGCTCGCGGATCTCGTCGTCCGGCCCGGACAGCGCGAGCCGGGCGTGCAGGTCCCGGCTGGACAGATCCCGGGTCAGCGCGGTGATCGCTGCGACGCGTCTGGTCACCCGGCCCGCCAGCCACCAGGCGACGACCCCGGCAATCAAAGCGAAGCAGACCAGCAGCACGCCGGAGGCGATCGACATCGTGCTCAGCACGCTGTCCTGGACTGCGGTCACGGTCCCGCTCGACTCACCGGGGTGCTCCCCGGTCCCGCCGCCGGACGGTGCTCCCGGAGTCGGATCGGGCGGCAACCGGGTCGGCGCCTGCCCCTGGTCCGGCGGTGCCGCGTTGCCCGTCTGGACCGCCCGCACCTCGGCGCGGAAGGCGCCCTGGACGACCAGGTACTGCACCCCGACGAGCACGGAGCCACCGATCACCGCCAGCGCCATCATCGACGCGGTCAGCCGGACCCGGAAGGTCAGCTTGCCGCGGAGGCCGCGGCGACTCGGCTGGCCGCCGCCGGTCACGCCGGGCTCGCCGTCGCCCGGCCCGCGGCCGGTGGATCGCCCGACAGACGATAACCGAAGCCGGCCTCGTACTCGATCAGCGGCGGCGCGCCGAGCTTCTTGCGCAGGCCGTAGACCGTCACCTTGACCACGCCGCGACTCTGCTCGAGCGGGTCTTCCCAGACCTGATCGAGCAGGTCGTCGACGTCGACATAGCCTCCGTCGGCAGCGAGCAGCAGGTCCAGCACGGCGAACTCCTTGGGGGTGAGCCGGAGCGGGCGGCCACCTCGCTCGGCGAACCGCCGCACGGTGTCTACGGTGAGGTCGCCGACGGACCAGACGGTCGGCACCCGCTGCTCCCGGTCCCGCCGGGTCAGTGCGCGCATCCGGGCCAGCAGCTCGGGATAGCCGAACGGCTTGGCCAGATAGTCGTCGGCGCCGAGATCGAGCCCGGCGACCCGCTGCGCCATGTCGGCCGCCGCGGTCAGCATCAAGATCCGGGCGGGGTGCCGGATGGAGACCATGGTCCGGCAGACCGCGTCGCCGTTCATTCCGGGCAGGTCGCGGTCGAGCAGCACGAGGTCGATCTCGCTCGTCGCCAGCGTGGACAACGCCTGGCCGCCCTCGTCGGCCTCGCTCACCAGATAGCCCTCGTGGCGGAGCGCCTCGACCAGGGTCGTCCTCAGATTCGGGTCGTCCTCCACGACGAGCACACGCATCGAGCCCGGTCCTCTCAGGTCGTCACGGCGAGGCTGCCCGACCGCCCCGACCGGCCGTGCTGGCCAGTATGCCGAGCGGCCGGTGAGCCGCCGGTGAGGCGGTTTCACACCGGCACCACACCGCGGACTCCCTAGAACAGAACCAGGCCGGTCCCGGCCAGTCGAATCGACACCCCGGAGGTAGCGATGCTTCTTTCTCGTCCCGGAACAATGCGTCGCGGCGGGCTTCGCCGTGGCGCGGTCCTCGCGGCCGCGGCCGCCGTGCTGCTGCTCCCACTGGCCGGGTGCTCCGGCGCCGACAGCGCCGGGCCGCCGCCCGCCGCCTCCGCCGATTCGGGTACGTCCACCGGCACCGGTACGTCGTCCGGGGGCGCCTCCAGCGGAACGGGGGCCGCCGGCATGCCGTCGGCCTCGGCGGGCAGCCCGGCCGCGCGCTTCGCCGACTGCCTGCGCGGTCACGGGGTCGACGCGATCGCCAACGGCGACGAGGTGCTGATCGCCGCGGACGGTGGCTCGGTCTCCGCCGGCGGCGCTGGTGCCCCGGACCGCTCCGCGGCCGGGTCGGCGAACGGCGCCCAGGACAGGGCCGGCACGGACGCGGTTGCCCCGGACGTCGCGGCCGCCCGCGCCGCCTGCGCCAAGGCGGTGCCCGACTACCAGCCCCCCGACCACAACCAGCGCTGAGGAGACGAGATGCCTGAGGACAAGACTGCGTTCGACGGCGGAGCTCGCCGATCGGGCCCGTTGCGCGGGCCCGTCCGCGCCCTGGTGGTCGCGGCGCTGGCCACGCTCGTCGCCCTGCTCGGCGCGTGCTCGAGCCCGTCCGGTGCGGCCGGGCCGTCATCGGCGCCGAGCGGGGGACAGAAGCTCGCACCGAGCCTGGTGGCCCTGTTCCAGCAGACCCTCGACCGCGACTCGGCGAAGCTGTCGGGCTTCGAGCGCGACGTGCTCACCCGGGCGGTGGCGAGCGGGAAGATCTCGGCGCTGGACTACGAGGAGGCGTTCAACCGGCGGTCCTCCTGCATGACGGACGCCGGCTACCGCGACCGCGCCACCAAGATGCCGAACGGGCTCTACCAGCTCAGCCCGCAGCCCCCGGCCGGCAAGGACCCGCAGAAGTGGATGGAGGCCTGGGCCGACGCCGACAAGCGGTGCGCGACCGGCAACCTGATCGTGATCGAGAGCCTCTACCGGATCCAGCAGGGCAACGCCGAGCTGCTGTCGGATCCGATGGAGGTGGCCGCCCGCTGCCTGGTCTCGGCCGGTCTCGCGCCGGCGACGTACACCGCGGCGCAGCTGAAGGGCTGGCTGGAGACCCAGAGCACGACGCCACCGTTCGACCCGAAGGACCCGAAGGCGCAGTCCTGCTTCTCCAACGCCGGCATCGCGGTCGGGATCGGCTGAGCGATGGCCAGGATGCGTCTCGCCCGGCTCCTTCCCGTCGCCGGCTTCGCGGCCGTCGTGTGCGGTGCGCTGGGTCTGCTGGTCGGCGTCGCGGTCCGTCCGCTCGCCGCGCCCGCCGACCTCGCCGCGGCACCGGTGCCCGACCAGGCCGAGGTGACCGCGCAGCAGTTCGCCGATCAGCACACCGTGCCGGTCCGCTTCACGCTGAGCCGGACCACGACGGTGAGCAGCCCGGGAGCCGGCCGGGTCACCGCCACCAGCTGCCGGCCGGGCCGGGCGTTGCGATCCGGTGGATCGCTCGGCCGGCTGGACGACACTCCGGTGCTGGCCCTGGCGACCTCGATGCCGCTGTATCGCGACCTCGCGGCGGGAGCCAAGGGCCGCGACGTCCGTTCGTTGCAGCGGGAGCTCGCCCGGCTCGGGTTCGAGGTTCGCGTCACCGGCTACTACGGGTCGATGACGACCACCGCCGTCCGCACGCTGCAGCGGCGCGCGGGCGCGCTGGCCCCGACCGGTCGGATCGCGGTGGACCGGCTGGTCTGGCTGCCTCGACGCGTGGTGACGCCGACGTCATGCGATCTCCGGGTCGGCGACCAGGCGATCGCCGGCGCCGGCTGGGCCAAGGTCAAGGGCGGCCTGTCCCGGGTGGACCTGCAGCTGCCCACCGGACTGTTGCCGGGGAAGCGGACGGCGGAGCTGTACGGGGTGCGGACCGCCCTGTCCGGAACCGCCCTGTCCGGGACCACCGGGTCCGGAGCCACCCTGACCGATCCGGAGTTCCTCGCCGCGGTGGCGAAGACACCAGAGTTCGCGGCCCAGCAGCGCGACGGCGGCGACCCGACGGCAAGCGTCCGGCTGAGCACCCCGCTGGACACGCTCAAGGTGCCGCCGGCCGCGTTGTTCGGGATCGAGGGCCGGCACGCCTGCGTCGAGAGCGGTGAGCAGGTGGTCGCCGTCCGCATCGTCGGGTCGGGGCTGGGTGCCTCGCTGGTCACCTCCGCGGTTCCGCTGGGGCGGGTCGATCTGGGGCCGGCGATCACGGCCACGGCGTGCGGCGAGGGATCGTGAGAGTCTCCACCCGCGGACTCAGCCATCACTTCCCCGGTGCCCCGGCGCTGTTCCCGCCGCTCGACCTGGATCTGGTCGCCGGGCAGCTGGTCGCGGTGTGCGGGCCGTCGGGCTGCGGCAAGTCGACCCTGCTGTCGCTGCTGGCCGGCTGGGTCACCCCCGCATCGGGCCGGGTCGAGCGGGACGGGGTCCGGCGGATCGGCTGGGTCTTCCAGAGCCCGCACGGCGTGAGCGGCAGGACCGCGATCGATCACGTCGTGCTGCCGCTGCTGGCCGCCGGTCACCGGCGAGTGGCCGCGGAGTCGCGTGCGCTGGGCCTGCTGGCGCTGTTCGGGCTGGACCAGGTGGCCGGCCGGCCGTTCCGGGCGCTGTCGGGCGGCGAGGCGCAGCGGCTGATGCTGGCGCGGGCGGTGGCCACCGGGCCGGACCTGCTGCTGGTCGACGAGCCCACGGCGCAGCTGGACCTGGCGACGGCGCGCAGTGTCAGCGGCACCCTCGTCCACCTGGCCCAGGCCGGCAGCGTCGTGGTGGTGGCGACCCACGACCCCGGTGCCCGGCGGGCCTGCAGTCACGTGGTCGACCTTGCCGAGCAAGCCCCGCGACTGGTCGAGCAGCCGGTCCCGGCTGTGGCCGGCCGGTCGTCGGCGGGCGTCGAGGGTCAGGAGTAACCGTGCGGATCGGCAGCATCGTCTCGGAAGCGTGGCGCAACCTGGTCAGCGGCACCAGTCGCGCCGGCTGGCTGGCGGCCGGGGTGGTCTTGGTGGCGGTGGTGCTGGCCGGCGTCGACGTCCGGACGATCGTGGACCTGCAGCAACGGGCGGCGGCGTACGACGCCTCCGGCGGATCGGTCCGGGTGGTGGCCGCGGAGAAGCAGGTCGCCGCGAGCTCCTGTGAGGCGCTCGGCCGGTTGTCCGGGGTCGGCGGCGCCGGCGCCTGGCGCGCTCGCCGGCCGGTCACCCTGACCGCGGTGGCGCAGCACGCCGTTCCCGCGTACGAGGCAACGCCCGGGCTGGCGCAGGTGCTGCGGGTGCGCGCAGGTGCCGAGACGACCGGCGGCGGCCTCGACGCCGGGGTCTGGCTGCCCGAGGATCTCGCGACCCGTCTCGGCGTCCGGCCCGGGTCGGTGCTGGCCAGTGCCGAGGGCCCGCTGCGGGTGTCGGGGACCTACCGCTATCCCGATGACGGCCGCGACTCGCGGTTCGCGTACGCGGTGCTGGTGCCGGTGCCCGTCGCGGGTCGGTTCGACGCCTGCTGGGCCCGGGTCTGGCCGGCGAACGACCAGGTCGACGCGCTGCTGGCCACCGCGCCCGAGGTGGTCACCGAGGACCCGAAGCCGGTGTCGACCGGACGGCTGAACAACAGCTTCGGCGACCGCCTCGACGCGCACGCCGAGCTGCTCCAGCGGCCGACCCGGTTCACCGCGCTCGGCGCCGCCCTGGCCGCCGCGCTGCTCGCCGCGGTGATCACGCTGCGGCGCCGGCTCGAGCACGCCAGCGCGCTGCACGCCGGCGTGTCGAGATCCGCGCGGCTCGCGATCGCCCTGACCGAGACCGTGGCCTGGAGCGTCGCCGCCCTGCTGGTGGCCGCGGCCGCGGTGGTCGGGCTGTGCTGGCGGATCGCGCCGGCCGAACCGCTGGTGGTGGCCGCCTTCCAGCTGCGCTGGTTGGTGCTGATCCCGCCGGCAGCTGTGGTCGGCACCACGATCGCCCTGACCACGATCCGGGAGCGGCACCTGTTCGGCTATTTCAAGGACCGCTGAACGCCGGCGGCATCGCCGAGCCTGTTCCGGTCGGCCGATGGCCGGTTGGCCCGGACCCGGTGTCTCATACCCGGTTGGCCCGCGTGCGGGGTCCTGGAAGGATGAGCTGCATGCCGCTGTCCGAGCTGACCCCCGACGAACTGACCGACCTGCACGCCCGGCTGACCAAGGACTACGACGACCTCGTCGCCCGCGGGCTGAAACTCGATCTGACCCGTGGAAAGCCGGCATCGGCGCAGCTGGATCTGTCCAACGAGCTGCTCACGCTGCCCGGCGAGGGGGAGTTCAGGGCGGCCGACGGCACCGACTGCCGCAACTACGGCGGGCTGACCGGACTGCCGGAGATCCGCGAGATCTTCGCCGAGCTGCTGAACGTCCCCGTCGCCCAGCTGCTCGCCGGCGACAACTCGAGCCTGTCGATCATGCACGACACCCTGGTCTGGTGCCTGCTCAAGGGGCCGGTCGGCGGCTCGCCGTGGGCCGGGAGCCCGGTCAAGTTCATCTGCCCGGTGCCCGGCTACGACCGGCACTTCGCGCTCTGCGAGCAGTACGGGATCGAGATGATCCCGGTCCCGCTCGGCGACCACGGCCCGGACCTGGACGCCGTTCGCGACCTGCTGGCCGACCCGAGTGTGAAGGGCATGTGGGTCGTGCCGACGTACGCCAACCCGACCGGCGCCGTCTACGACGAGGCGGTCGCCCGGGAGCTGGTCGGGATGACCGCGGCCGCACCGGACTTCCGGATCTTCTGGGACAACGCGTACGCCGTCCACCACCTGACCGACGCCGAGAGCCCGGCGCTGGACGTGCTCGGCATGGCGGCGGAGGCGGGCAACCCGGACCGGGTCTTCGTCTTCGCCTCCACCTCCAAGATCACCTTCGCCGGCGCCGGGGTGTCGTTCTTCGGCGGGTCGCCGGCCACCATCGCCTGGTATCAGCAGCACCAGTCGAAGCGCTCGATCGGCCCGGACAAGGTCAATCACCTGCGCCACGTCCGCTATCTGAAGGACGCCGACGGCGTCCGCGCCCTGATGGCGCGGCACCGGGCGCTGATCGCGCCGAAGTTCGCCCAGGTCGACGCGATCCTGACCGAGCGGCTGGGCGGCTACGACACGGCGACCTGGACCCATCCGATCGGCGGGTACTTCATCAGCCTCGACGTCGCCGACGGCACCGCCTCCCGGGTCGTCGCGCTGGCCAAGGCGGCCGGCATCGCGATGACCGGGGCCGGTGCGGCCTTCCCCTACGGCAAGGACCCCCGCGACCGCAACATCAGGATCGCGCCGACCTTCCCGTCGCCCGACGACGTGGCCGGCGCGATCGAGGGCCTGACCACCTGCGTTCTGCTGGCGGCGACCGAGCAGGCGCTGGCGGCGCTGCCGGCTCCGGCGGCCGGCTGACCGACCACCGCGGACGCGGCGGGGGTTTCGTGCCGTCCGGGCGCGAGGATCCGGCGAGCCGGACGCCGGGCCGATCGGCCGCGCTGCACCGCGAGGTCCGGCAGCTGCTCCGGGTCGGGCGGGGTCGCGGCACCGCGGTGCTGGTGGTCTCCGGCGAGCCGGGTGCGGGCCGGACCGCCCTGCTCGACGCCGCCGTCCGGCGGGCGCGGGCGCAGGGCTTCCGGGTGCTCGGCACCGGCCTGGGACCGGCCTGGGCCGCCCGCCCGTACGGCGCGGTGATCGATCTGCTCGGGCCGCTGGTGGCGGACAACCCGCTGATCGGGCGGCCGACGCTGACCCGCCGGCTCGCCGCCCTGGACCGGCTCTACGGCGGTCCGGACCGTCCGACCTCGACGCCGTTGCCCGACCGCGCCGCCGAGTACGACCGGCTCTGCACCGACGTCCGCCGGCTGTTGCGCCGGGCCTGCGTGCTGGAGCCGCTGCTGCTGGTCGTGGACGACCTGCAGTGGGCCGATCCCAGCTCGATCGCGCTGCTGCGGCAGGCGGTGGTGCAGCCGGCCGGCCTGCCGCTGCGGGTGCTGGTCAGCGTGCCGACAGGCGGCGTCGCCGACCCGTTCCGCGGACTGGAGCCCGCCGGCGACCGGCCGGCCCCGGAGCACGACCACCTGGCCCTGCGCCGCCGCCGCCGCGCGGGCGACGTGGAGGCGTGGGCGGACGGGATCATCGGTTCGCTGGACGACCCGGCGACCGAGGTGCTGCGGCTGCTCGGTGCCGCGGGCGGTCCGGTGGAGCTGGGAACCCTACGGGCCGGCTGGCCGGCGGACCGGCTCGGGCCGGGGCTGGCCGCCCTGCGCGCCGCCGGGCTGGTCCGGGTGGGGAATGCCCTGGACGGCTGGTGCCGGCCTCGGACGTACGCCCTCGCCGAGCGGGCGTATGACCTGCTCGCCGACGACGACCGGCGCAGGATGCACCTCCGGCTGCTGCAGTCGGCGCACAGCTGGGCTCCGGCCGAGACGTGGCTGCCGGCGTACCACGCCGCCCGGGCCGGTGAGCTGGTCGAGCCGGACGCGCGGGTGGCCCTGCTGGCCCGGCAGGCGATGGCCGCCGCGGACCGCTACGCCGACGCGACCGCGGTCGTCACCGCCGATGCCGCGCTCGCCGCGGTCGAGGCGGCCTCGGAACCGGTCCGCCGGGCCCTGCTGCCCCAGCTGCTGGATCTCCGCGCGGAGTCGCTGGCGGCCACCGGCCGCCCGCTGGAGGCGATGGACTCCTGGATCGCGTCGGCCGCGCTGGCGATGGAGGGCCCCTCGACCACCAGCGCCCGCCGCTACCGCCGGCTGGCCGAGGCCGCCTGGTCCGCCGGCCGGCGGGAGGAGGCCGGCGCGCACGTCGAGCGGGCCGCGGCGGCACTGCCCGCCAGCCCGCCGGAGCTGGAGCATCTCGCCGTCACGGCGTTGCGGGCCCGGATCCGCAGCCAGCTCGCGGTCGGCGAGTTCGCCGACATCGTCGCCCCGCTGGCCGAGCTGTGGCGGCGGACCGGCTGGCAGGGTGCGGAGGCGGAGTACAAGCTCGCGCTCGAAGCGCTCGCTCCGCGCGGCGACGGGTCGCGGGACCGAGCGCCGCGCCGAGCCCGGGCCGGCCGGCCGCCCGCTCAGCCGAACAGGGTCAGCCCGGCCAGCGCGACCATCACCGCCGCCGACACCACCGAGACGACGAGCTGACCCCGCCGGCCCGAGAGCACCCGGCCGAGCAGCGAGCCGGCCCCGACCAGGCCCAGTTGCCAGCACGCGGATGCGAGGAACGCCCCGAGGGCGAAGACCGTCGTCGCGAGCCAGGCGGGGGAGCCGGTCAGCCGGTGACCGCCGACCACCGCGGCGAAGGTCGCGATGGTGGCCGGGTTGACCGCGGTCAGGCCGACCATCGCTGCGTACGTCCGGAACACCCCGGTCGCGCGCACCGGCTCCGGGTCTGGGGCCGGTTTCGGGTCTGGGGCCGGTTTCGGGTCTGGGGCCGGTTTCGGGTCTGGGGTCTGTTCCGGTCCGGTGCCGGTCCGCGCCCGGCGGAGCGCGATCAGCACGGTCCGCACGGCCAGACCGACCAGCAGAGCCGCGGCCGCGATCCGCAGCGGGCGACCCAGGACCCCGATCACCCGTTCGACGCCCGCGATCCCCAACCCGGCGAGCAATGCGTACCCGCCGTCGGTGGTGGCCACACCCAGCGCCGCCGCCACGGCGACCGCGAGCCGGGTCCGGGCGGCCAGCCCGATCAGGTACGTCCCGATGGCGCCGATCGGCATCGCGACGGCCAGGCCGGCGAGCACGCCGGCCAGCGCGTCCGCCCTCACCAGCGTGGTCTGCCGGTCCCGGCCGTGGCGTCGCGCTGCTGCACCGCGGCCGCCGGGCCGCCGATGCCGACAGGTCGCGTACGCTCGATCGGGGTCATGGCGTCCACGATGGCGGCAAGCCGCCGCGCAGGCAACGGGTTTGCCGGCGGTCGCCGTCGGATCCGGGGCGGCGGATCGGAGTCTGTCGGTTCGACCCGGCCGACGGACTCGGGTAGACTCCCGGACTTGGTGCTGACACCTTGAACTCGTGCGCCCTCGTACGGCGGGCGGTTCCGTGGCCGAGGCACCGAAGGGCAATAGCTCAACTGGCAGAGCATCGGTCTCCAAAACCGAAGGTTGGGGGTTCAAGTCCCTCTTGCCCTGCGAACCGATCGACGAAGAAAGCGAAGGACTGCAGCCGTGGCGACCGACGACGAGCGGGATCCCGACAAGGAGCTCTCGCCGAGTGACTCCGCGGCTGACGCGACCGCTGACGACGCCATCGTCGACGATCCGCGGGAGACCGGCGCCGAGGAGGCGACGGCCGACCTCGACGGCACCGATGACGAGTTCGACGACGAGCTCGAGATCGACGATCCCGATGCGCTGGAGCGGGCGACCGAGCAGGTCTCCGACGCCGACGACGACGTGGTCAGCGAGCCGACCAACGCCGAGCTCGCCGAACTGACCGAGGGCAGCGACGCCAGCGCCAAGGCCGGCGCCGACTCCGACGAGCCGGTCGGCGACCTCGACGAGAACGGCGACGGCGACCGGGAGCTGGTCGGGGTCGGTGCCGGCACGCGCAAGGCGAAGGCCAAGACGGCGCAGTCGAAGGCCCTCGCCGAGGAGAAGTCCGACAAGAAGCGGACCGACAAGAAGGGCAAGGCCACCCCCAAGCGCGACGGCACTGCCCCCGCGCACAAGCGGACCGGTCCGGTCACCTTCGTCAAGGAGTCGGTCGGCGAGCTGCGCAAGGTCGTCTATCCGACCGGCCCGCAGCTGCTCAACTACTTCATCGTCGTGCTGATCTTCGTGCTGTTCATCATCGCGATCGTCAGCGTGCTCGACCTCGTCTTCGGCTGGGCGATCCTGAAGATCTTCAGCTGATGACGACCAACCCTGGAACTGGAGATTTCGACGTGTCCGAGAACGTTTCACCCGACGAACCGCGCGACGAGAGCGCCGCGGACGAACGGGAGTCCTCGGCGTCGCTCGACTTCGGCGCCGCGCCCGGCGGCTCCGAGGACGATTTCGACATCGACTTCGGCAGCGGCTACACCCCCGCCACCGAGGACGTGGACAT
>NZ_BAABAB010000013.1:62867-67568 GCF_039537205.1 Microlunatus ginsengisoli
ATCGACCTCGACTTCGGGCCGACCGCGGTCGAGGAGGAGCCCGAGGCCGAGGAGGAGTCCGAGGACGAGGTCGACGCCGCCGGCGAGGCGCTGGAGGCCTTCCGCAGCGAGCTCCGGTCCAAGGTCGGCGACTGGTACGTGGTGCACACCTACTCCGGGATGGAGAACCGGGTGCTGCACAACCTGGAGAACCGGGTGTCCTCGCTGAACATGGAGGACTTCATCTACGAGATCATCGTGCCGACCGAAGAGGTCGTCGAGATCCGCAACGGGCAGAAGAAGCAGGTCCGCCGGACCGTCCTGCCGGGCTACGTCCTGGTCCGGATGGATCTCACCGACGAGTCCTGGTCGACCGTGCGGCATACGCCCTCGGTGACCGGCTTCGTCGGCCACTCCAACCAGCCCGTGCCGCTCAGCCTGGACGAGGTGGAGAAGATGCTCGCCCCGGGCGTCATCGCGGCGGCGACCGCCGGCGTGCCGACCAGCAAGCGGAAGAAGAAGATCGAGGTGGCCGACTTCGCGGTCGGCGACTCGGTGATGGTCGTCGACGGCCCGTTCGCCGGCGTGCACGCCACCATCACCGAGATCAACGTGAACAGCCAGCGGCTCAAGGCGCTGGTCGAGATCCTCGGCCGGGAGACCCCGGTCGACCTGACCTTCCCGCAGATCCAGAAGGTCTAGATCCACCAGGTCTAGCCCAGCCCGTACGGCCGGCAGCGCTCCGCTCCGGCCCCGAGACCGCTCCGAGCACGAGCCCGCGAGCACGCAGAAGAACAGTAAGGACCGAGAAATGCCTCCCAAGAAAAAGGTCGCGGCGCTGGTGAAGGTCGCGCTGAACGCCGGCGCCGCCACCCCGGCGCCGCCCGTCGGTACGGCCCTGGGCCCGCACGGCGTCAACATCATGGAGTTCTGCAAGGCCTACAACGCGGCCACGGAAGCCATGCGCGGCAACGTCATCCCCGTCGAGATCACCATCTACGAGGATCGTTCGTTCACCTTCATCACCAAGACCCCGCCGGCCGCCGAGCTGATCAAGAAGGCCGCCGGGATCCAGAAGGGCTCAGGCGTCCCGCAGCGGGACAAGGTCGGCAAGCTGACCCGCGACCAGGTGCGCGAGATCGCCACCACCAAGCTGCCGGACCTGAACGCCAACGACGTCGACGCCGCGATGAAGATCGTCGAGGGCACCGCCCGCTCGATGGGCGTCACTGTCGCGGACTGACGACCGGACCGACCCGGACCTGGCGCCCGACGGCACCCACCCCGCCCGGGAAAGTGTGCAGCTGTTGCAGCGACACGCCGGTGCCGACTGCAGGACCCGCACAGTTTCCGCGGGAACCCACCACAACTGAACAGCCGACGAACCGAAACCTGGGAGGGCCGCGCGCGGCCCGACGGACCAGGAACTGGTGAAAGGAACCAGACAGAATGAAGCGCAGCAAGGCCTACAACGCCACCGCCTCGACCATCGACGCGGAGAAGCTCTACACCCCGCTGGAGGCCATCACCGCCGCCAAGGCGGGGGCCAAGGCGAAGTTCGACGAGACCGTCGAGGTCTCGACCCGGCTCGGGGTCGATCCGCGCAAGGCGGACCAGATGGTCCGCGGCACGGTGAACCTGCCGAACGGGACCGGCAAGACCGCCCGGGTGCTGGTCTTCGCGACCGGCGACCGGGCCGAGGCCGCCAAGGCGGCCGGGGCCGACGAGGTCGGCGCCGACGAGCTGATCGAGAAGGTCATGGGAGGCTATCTCGATTTCGACGCCGTCGTCGCCACGCCGGACCTGATGGGCAAGGTCGGCCGGCTGGGCCGGGTGCTCGGCCCGCGCGGCCTGATGCCGAACCCGAAGACCGGCACCGTCACGATGGACGTCGCCAAGGCGGTCACCGACATCAAGGGCGGCAAGATCGAGTTCCGGGTCGACCGGCACGCGAACCTGCACTTCATCATCGGCAAGGCGTCGTTCAGCCCCGAGCAGCTGTCGCAGAACTACTTCGCCGCGCTGGACGAGGTGCTCCGGCTCAAGCCGAGCGCGTCCAAGGGCCGCTACCTGAAGAAGATCACCCTGTCGACCACGATGGGCCCGGGCATCGCGGTGGACACCAACAAGACCAAGCCCGACGCCGAGTAGTCCGGGTTCGGATCGAGCGACCTCGACGACGCTGACCCGATCGTGCTGATCCTCAGCTGGATCGCGGCGGTGGTGGCCTGCCTCGGCTACGGCTCGGCATCGGTCCTGCAGTCCGTCGGTGCGCGCCGGGTGGCCACGGCCACCGGCGTCACCGGCATCGCCGCGATCCTGGTCCAGGTCCCGTACCTGATCGGGCTCGGCCTGGACGGGATCGCCTTCCTCGCGAACGTGGTGGCGCTGCGTGAGCTGCCGCTGTTCCTGGTCCAGACGGTCCTCTCGGCGAGCATCGGCGTGACCGCGGTGCTCGCCTTCCTCCGCGGCGCCCGATTCGGCTGGCGCGACTGGACCTCGCTCGGCGTGCTGGCCGCCGGCCTGGTGTGCCTGGGCGTCAGCGCGGCGCCGGAGGCCGCCACCAGCCTGTCCCTGCTCGCCGACTGGTTGGTGCTGGGCAGCGCCCTCATCCCGCTGGCCGTGCTCCTGGTCGGTCTCCGGCTGCCGGAGCGCCCGGCCGGGCTCACCCTGGCCGCAGCCGCCGGGCTCGGCTTCACCGGCGTCGCGGTGGCCTCCCGCGGGCTCAGCGTCGACGCGATCGGGCTCGGGCTGCTGGCCCAGCCCCTGCTGTGGGCGATAGCGGTGCACGGGGCGATCGCGATGGCCGCCTTCGCCTTGGCGCTGCAGCGCGGCTCGGTCACCGTGATCAACGCGATCACGTTCGTGATCGAGATGATCATCCCGTCGATCATCGGGCTCTGGCTGCTGGGCGACCACGTCCGCGAGGGCTATACCGCGGTCGCCGCGGTCGGTTTCGTGCTCGCCATCGCCGGTACGGTCTCGCTCAGCCGGTTCGCCGAGTAGCCGCCTGCACGCCGTCGCGGACGGCATGACACAGTCGAGCGGTGGCAGCACAGCTGGGTCCCGGGCGGGTCGGCCCGGTGCGGATGGGGACGGCTCGCGGCCGCTGGGTGCTGGCCGCGACCATCGGCGGATCGAGCATGGCCATGCTCGACTCGACGGTGGTCAACGTCGCGCTCGCCCGGATCGGGGAGGACCTGGACGCGGACTTCACCACGTTGCAGTGGATCACCAACGCCTACACCCTGACGCTGGCCTCGTTCATCCTCGTCGGCGGCGTCCTCGGCGACCGGTACGGCCGGCGCCGGGTGTTCGTCGTCGGCACGATCTGGTTCGGCCTCGCCTCCGCGATCTGCGCCCTGGCTCCCACCTCCGGCGTCCTGATCGCGGCCCGGGCGCTGCAGGGCGTCGGCGGCGCGCTGCTCGCGCCGGGCAGCCTCGCCATCATCTCGGCGACCTTCGAGCGGACCGACCGGGCCCGCGCGGTCGGCGCCTGGTCGGGGATCGGCGGGGTCGCCGCGGCCGTCGGGCCGTTCCTCGGCGGGTGGCTGGTCGGCCTGGACTGGCGGCTGGTCTTCCTGATCAACCTGCCGGTCGCCGCGGCGGTCGTGCTGATCGCGCTCCGGCACGTGCCGGAGACCGGGGCCGGGGCCGCCGGCGCGAACCGGCTGGATGTCGCGGGCGCGGCGTGTGTGGTCGGCGCACTGAGCGCGCTGACGTACGCCCTCACCACGGCCGGCGCGGCGGGCTGGACGGGGCCGGTGGTCACGGTCGGGCTGATCGGGATCGCCCTCGCCGTTGCGTTCGTGCTGGTCGAACGGCGGAGCCCGGCGCCGCTGGTGCCACTGTCGCTGTTCGCCGACCGGACCTTCGCCGCGGCCAATCTGGCGACGCTGTTCGTCTACGCGGCGCTGGCGGTGTACTTCTTCCTGCTCGTGCTGCAGCTCCAGCTGGTGGCGGGCTGGTCGCCGTTGCAGGCCGGCACGTCGATCCTGCCGGTGACCGTGCTGATGCTGCTGCTGTCGGCCAGGTCCGGTGCGCTGTCGGAGCGGACCGGTCCGCGGCCGCTGATGGCGATCGGTGCGCTGCTGGCCGCCGCGGGCTTCGCCTTGGGGACGCGGATCGGGGCGGGGGCGAGCTATCTCACCGACGTACTGCCGTCGGTGCTGCTGCTCGGCCTGGGCCTGTCCTGCGCGGTGGCACCGCTCACCGCAGCCGTGCTGGGAGCCGCGCCCGACCGGGTGGTCGGGGTGGCCTCGGGGGTCAACAACGCGGTCGCCCGATCGGCCGGGTTGCTCGCCATCGCGGTGATCCCAGGCCTGGTCGGGCTCGGTGGCGCGGGCGGGATGTCGCCGGCCGCGGTCCAGCAGGGATTCGCGGACGCGCTCTGGATCGGGGCCGGCCTGCTCGTCGTCGCGGCCGCCGTGTCGTGGTTCGGCGTGCCGGCCGGGACGGCTCCGCCGACGCGGCGGGCCGAGGTCACCGCCCACCGCGACCCATGCTGCCCGGTGTCGGCGCCGGCGCTCGCCACGAGCGACCCCGCCGCCGAGCCCGCCGCCTGACCCGCGCCTGATCCCGGCCCTCTCGTCGGTCGCCGATCCCTGCCGCTTCTCACCGCGACCGGCCGGGTGGAGCTCCGCGGAGCGCTGCGGCCCGGCGCGCCCCGTCCCCACTTCGCGCGTCGTGGTGCGACTTCGCTCGCCGTCGCCGGTGAGCGAG